>JAAYQT010000404.1 GCA_012519165.1 Synergistaceae bacterium | reverse complement strand
CTCGGCGGCGCCTCCATGCCGCCCCTGCCGTCCTTTGCAAACTGGAGGTTCCCCAAGAGCGTCTTCGGCGCCCTGCTGGCCTCCTTCCTTTTGCTGCTGTTCCCCGGCGCGGAGGGGGATTGGAGCCTTCCCCAGCGAATTGGCTTAAACGTCAGGATGCTGGTAAATATCCTCTTCCTCCTCCAGGGCCTCTCCCTGTTCTGGCATTTTTTGGGGAGAGGGGAGGGGGCCGGCAGGAGGACGGGGCGAATCCTGCGCCCCGCTGTTATAATTGCAGCAGTGTTTATCCCCGCCCTTTCCACCTTTACGGTGATGGCGGGTATTGCTGATATGTGGCTGGATTTCCGAACCCGGTTCAGGAGGAATGATTAAAGATGAAATTAATATTAAAACAGGACGTCCGAAAGCTTGGCGCAGCCGGAGACCTGGTGGAGGCCTCCGACGGATACGCCCGGAACTTCCTTATTCCAAAGGGCCTGGCCGAGGAGGCCACCCCGGAGCGGATGAAGGAGTGGGAGGCAAAGGGAGAGGCAAAGGCCCGGAGGGAGAAAAAGCTTAAGGCCGAAGCGGAGGAGTTGCGGAAGCGGCTTTCGGGCAAGGCGGTGCGGATTAAGGCCAGTACCGGCGAAAAGGGCAAACTCTTCGGGAGCGTGACTGCGGCTGCAGTGGCTGAAGCGCTGGCCTCCCAGCACTCCGCATCTGCCGACAAAAGGGACGTGCGGATCCCCGACGCGGTCAAGCAGACGGGAAGCTACCCCTTTACAGTCCGTCTCTACCCCGGCATTGAAGCCGACATGACCCTTGTAGTAGAGGCGGAATAATGGCGGTTCTCCCGGCCTGGGACAGAATGCCCCCCGTATCCGCCGAGGCGGAGCGGGCCGCCCTGGGCTCATGCCTCATGGACAGGGAGGCCCTGGAGACAGTCCTGGAGATTTTGCAGCCGGAGGACTTCTACGACCTCAACCACAGGGCGGCCTTCGAGGTAATTCACGATATGGCCCGGAGGGAGAGGCCGGTGGACCCCCTCACCTTTCTGGAGGAGCTGACCAGGCAGGGCAAGAGCGAGCGGCTCGGGGGGCAGTCCTTCCTCGCCTCCCTGGTGGACAGCGTACCCACCACGGCCAACGTGGAATACCACGCCCGCATTGTGCTGGACAAGGCCATACACAGAAGGCTTATCAGCGCCGGGAATACTATAGTAAAGCTGGGTTACTCAGAGGAGCTGGACCTGGACGAAGCCCTGGAGGAGGCGGAGAGGGCGGTCTTCGAGATAGTACGGAAGCGGAACGCCACCAACTTCCGCCACGTGGGCGAGGTACTGGGCAAGACCTTCCAGCAGATTGAGGAGCAGTACAACCGCTCCGACCAGGACGTCACCGGCTTCAACTCCGGATTTTACGAGCTGGACCGGCTGACCGGAGGCTTCCAGCCGGGAAGCCTTAACATAGTGGCAGCCCGGCCCTCCATGGGAAAGACGGCCTTCGCCATAAACATAGCCCAGTTCGGCGGCCAGGGCGCGAACCGCCCCGTGCTCATCTTCAGCCTTGAAATGGGGGCGGAGCAGCTGGTGCAGCGGATGCTGGGGGCGGAGGCCAGGGTGAATATCCACGACCTCAGGAACGGCTCCTTCCCCAAGTCCGCCTGGGAGGACCTGGCCGACGGAGCGGGGAGGCTTGCGGAGGCGCCCATCTACATTGACGACAGCTCCATGCTCTCCACCATGGAGCTGAGGGCCCGGTGCCGCCGGTTCAAGTCCCGGCACAAGGACCTGGGCCTGGTGGTGGTGGACTACCTTCAGCTTATGAGCGCGTCGAAACGGACCGACAGCAAGCAGCAGGAGGTGGCCGAGATCTCCCGGGGCCTGAAGGGCATCGCCAGGGAGCTGGAGGCGCCCGTCATTGCCCTCTCCCAGCTGTCCAGGGCCGTGGAGCAGAGGACTGAAAAAAAACCCCAGCTGTCGGACCTCAGAGACAGCGGCGCCATTGAACAGGACGCCGACACGGTGATGCTTCTCTACCGTCCCGGCTACTACGAGGCGGGCGGCGGGGCGGACGAAGAGGACAACAGGGCCTTCATCCACCTGGCCAAGCACAGAAACGGCCCCACGGGGGAGATTAACCTCGTCTTCCTGAGGGAGTACACCCGTTTCGTAAACGCGGACCGCCCCTACTGACCCTCCCTTGCCCGGAAAGAGCAGAATGGAGTAGAATGCTTTGGGAGCCCCTTTTAATCGCCCCAGTCCTGAAAACCGGAGGATAGATATGGCGGGAGTCCTGAACTTTTTAAGGAGCGACAGCGCTATGGAAGAAATTGAGAGGGAAAAACTCTTTGGGGCGGAGGCCCCCAGGAGGCTTGCCGACATACCTGTGGACCTGATTGCGCCCAACGCCTCCCAGCCTCGCCGCCATTTTGACGAGGAGGAGCTTGGCGACCTTGCCGCCTCCATCTCCGAGGTGGGGATCATCCAGCCCGTGGTGGTCATCGCCACTGACTCGGGGTACGAGCTCATCGCCGGGGAGCGGAGGCTCAGGGCCGCAAAACAGGCGGGGCTTTCCACCATTCCGGCAGTGGTAACCGAGGCTAACCCGGAAGAGCAGCAGATACTGGCCCTGGTCGAAAATATCCAGCGCAGCAACCTGTCGGCGGTGGAGGAGGCGGCAGGCCTTCAGGCCATCATGGACCGAACGGGCATGACCCAGACCGAACTGGCTGAAAAACTGGGCCGGTCCCAGTCCTCCGTCGCCAACAAACTGCGCCTACTGCGCCTTGAGGAGCCCGTCCAGAGGCTTGTCATGGAGGGAAAGCTGGGCGAAAGACAGGCCAGGGCCCTCCTTGCCCTCCCTCCCGAGGACCAGACGGCCCTCGCCGAGGAGGCCGCAAGCGAAAACATGGCCGCCGGAGAGGTGGAGCAGCGGGTAAAGGAGCGAGGCGCCCCCGGGCGGACGGCCAAAAGGGTCAAAAAATCCCCCCTGTCCTTTGCCGGACCCGACGGCCCCACGGGAGACATCCTTAAGGACGTGGCGGGCCTTGTGGAGGCCAACAGGAAGAGGGGTATCCCGGTGGTTTGGAAGGTCAAGGAGCTGGCCCAGAGGGAGCTGGTCATCGAGCTTGTAGTGGATCTGAAGGGCGCCATGGGCCCCGGAGAAAGGGGGAACGGCGGTGAACCCCCCGCAGAGTAGCCCGGAACTTCTTCCCGGCGAGCGTCCATACCCGCTTTTTCGGGGCGTTTTCGCGCCCCTTTTGTTTATCTCCCTGGTAGCGCCCAACCTGGTGTTTTCGGGCCCCTGGTTCTTTTCAACCCTGCACCTAATGAAGTGGGCCCTCGCCCTGGTCCCCCTGGCGCTGTGCGGCCTGCTCGCGGGAGGGGCCGTCGCAGTGCGGGGGACGGCCAGGACGTTTTTTGCCATCGACGGCTTTGCCGTAGTGTGGCTTGTTCTTATTCTTTACATCACGGCCCAACCCTTCTGGGCGGAGCTCCGGTCGCCGGAGACCTTCTTCCGGGAGTGGTTTTTCTTCGCCTCCGTGTGGCTGGCCTATGTACTGGCCTGCAGGGAGACGGGGAGAGGCTTCCTCGGGGCCG
>JAAYQT010000403.1 GCA_012519165.1 Synergistaceae bacterium | reverse complement strand
CTCAGATACAGTCATGTCTGCCTCCTTTGTCTTGTAAAAATCCTTCCGTGCGGGGGGAGCGACGCACTCAACCCTCTTCGGGCGGCCCCGCAGACAGAAGGACTCTGCACAGGTTACTAAAAAAAGACGCGACTTTTTATAGATATCCTTTCTATGGCCAATTTGAATTATCAGTATCCGGACTTCGCCGTCATCAATTTCAGCTATTATCCTGTAATTCCCAACCCTGTATCTCCAGTACTCCTTGAGGTTGCCCTTCAAAGCTTTCCCAAGGGCCCTTGGATTATGGGCCTTTGCTAAATTTTTTTCTATCCAGTTGACTATAATTCTCTGTTGAGTAGGGTCCAACTTACTTAACTGCCGGTCTACGCCCCTTTCAAACGAGACCCTGTACTTCACTTAAATCCCAAGCCTTTTCTTCACGTCTTCAAGGGGTACATATTCTGCTTCATGGTTTTTCAGTCCTTCTTCATAGGCTAAAATTGTCTTCAAATCAATTTCTTCTTCGATTTTTTCTTCAAGGGCTTCCTTCATTAGGGTCGATAAGGGAATGTTTTTAAATTCGGCATACTCTTTGTAGAGTTTGGCCTCCTCACTATTTAACCTGACTGTGATTGTACTCATGAGCTTCACTCCCTTTCGCTTATGATTGCATTGTATCACATTGTATCACGATATTTTATGGGGAATAATTCTCTCCATAGGGGCATTATACTTCTTAACAACAGGCTTGTCGCCGGAAAATTTCACGAATTACGGGTTTATTTCACCTACCCCGCCGTAGTAGTAAGTAAAAATACTTACCCGGAAAAGTATAGCCTTCCAATATCTTTCCCCTTTTCTCCGGGATATGCTTAACCCAAATTATCCGGGGAGGTAATGGATTTGTTTACGTGGAAAAGAGTGCGTTACGGCGTCATGTTCGGCTTTCTTGCGTACATCACCCGGGTGGGGTACCAGCACCAGGTGCTGGGAGGGGGTTCGTCCGGGGCGCCCACTGTCGACGCCCTTTGCCCTTTCGGGGGACTGGAGGGTATATATAACTTTCTTTCCTCGGGCGCATGGCTGCGCAGGCTGGCGCCGAGCGCCCTTGTGCTTTTTGCCGCAGTAACCGTTATGACCCTGCTGCTGGGGCGGGTTTTCTGCGGATGGATCTGCCCCCTCGGGTCCATCGGGGAGTTTTCGGCCCTCGCCTCCCGGAAGCTGGGCATTAAGCGAAAGGAGCTGCCCCCTGTTCTCGACGGGTACTTAAAATTGCTCAAATATGTCATCTTGGCCGTTATTCTTTACTACACCTGGACCCTCGGAACCCTCGCATGGAGGTCTTACGACCCCTGGATGGCATGGATGCACCTGTCCGCGGGATGGCAGGAGGTTGTCGACAATCCTTGGGCCTTCGCTGCGCTCTTCGGTCTGGTGATCGGCGCGGGGCTGTTTATCGAACGATTCTGGTGCCGTTACCTCTGTCCCCTGGGCGCCGCCCTGGCCGTCTTCCAAAAGCTGAGCCCCACTAAGGTTGTAAGGAATGCCGATACGTGCATCAGCTGCGGAAAGTGCAACCGCGCCTGTCCCATGGGGCTTGCTCCCATGTCGGTTGAAAAGGTAACGGCCGCCTACTGCATCGCCTGCGGCCGGTGCACTGAAAGCTGCCCCGTGGAGG
Organism: Synergistaceae bacterium; assembly: GCA_012519165.1. Classification (GTDB taxonomy): domain Bacteria; phylum Synergistota; class Synergistia; order Synergistales; family Aminobacteriaceae; genus Aminivibrio. The sequence continues at coordinate 899 of JAAYQT010000403.1, read as the reverse complement.
GGACCCTTGCTTTTTCCTTTGCCGGCCGGAAGGCGCTTTCCGCCCTTGCTCTCGGCCTGATTGGATTGCTGATTTTCTTCGGCGCCTACGGAACTGCAAAAACAGCCGGGTACTGGCAGACCTTTGTCTCCACATCTTCTGAGGCTTTACGGGATCCCGTGGAGGGGATCTTCGGTTGGATGACCATTGACGAGGCGGCAAGGCAGGTAAAGCTGCCCCCGGAGAAGGTTTTGGAAATCGGCAGGCTCCCGGCCGGTACGCCCCTGGATTTGCCGCTGAAAAAAATTGAAGGCGTGAACGATGAAATTCTGAAAGAGGACCATAAAGCCTATTTCGCGGCCAATCCCGCACAGGCGCCCAAACCGGTAAGGGAGGTCCCGGCAAATCCGGACGAACTGAAGGGCAACTTCACTCTGGAGGAGACGGCCTCAGGCTACGGGCTGGACGCAGGAAAAATTCTCATGGAGGCGGGCTGGCCCGCCGACACCCCCCGGGACATCTCCATAAAAAAGGCGGGAGAACCCCTGGGAAGGGAGCCTCAGGATATTCGGGACGCGGTAAAAAAACTTCTGAAGGACGGGCGGTAAAAATTTAAAAGGGGCTCCTGCGGGAGCCCCTCGGCATGTTTTGGCAAGACTGACCCAGCGCCTAGAGGTCGAACACCGCCACCACCGGGGTGTGGTCCGAGGGCCTCTCCCATCCCCTGGGCGTTCTGTCGATGTAGCAGTCCGCCGCCAGCTCCTCCAGGGCGGGGGTGACCAGGATGTGGTCTATCCTCCAGCCGATGTTCCGCTCCATGGCGTTCTTCACCCTGTAGTCAAAGTAGGAGAATTCCTCGGGGCCGGGCCGGTACTTTCGCAGAAGGTCGTTAAAGCCCCAGCTTTTTACGTCCTCGAAGT
>JAAYQT010000402.1 GCA_012519165.1 Synergistaceae bacterium | reverse complement strand
TTCGTTCGTCCCCGGGCAGGGAAGTGGCACGGGGAACCGCCATGCTGTCGGATCAGGGCATGACCACCTTCGGCGCCGACCTTGCCCCCGCATCCCCTACGGGCAGGTACTCAGCCGAAATATTCCTCCCCGGCGAGGACAAGCCCCTGGGCAGGACAGCCTTCCTGGTGGAGGATTTCGTAGCCCCGAGGCTGGAAGTAAAGGCGGCGTCCGACATTGACAGTCTGTCCCCCGGCGAGGAGGCGGGCATCTCCATCGCGTCCTCCTACCTCTTCGGAGCCCCGGCGGCAAACCTGCCCTTCGAGGCGGAGTACCGGGCAAGCCCCGTCCCCTTCCGGCCGGAGGGGTGGAGGGCCTTTACCTTCGGGGATACGGAAAAGACCTTCGAGACGGTCTCCGAATTCCTGGAAGAGGGAACCCTGGACGAGGAGGGCAAGGCCCGCATCTCCTTCGAGGCGCCGGGGGGGTGGGACCCTCCTGCGGCAATCAATCTCCAGTTCCTGGTAAGGGTTATGGAGGACAGCGGAAGATGGGCGCCCTACTCCTTTAACATGCCGTACCACGCCTTCCCCTTCTACCTGGGAATTGAGAAGCCGTCGGGAGACGCCGTGCAGGGGAAGGAGACCTCCCTTCGGATTGCGGCGGTGAAGCCCGAAGGTGAGGCGGCGGACCCGGGCCCTCTTTCCGCCGAGGTGTTCCTTGTAAAACGCCACTACAACCTTGTCAGGGTTAATAACCAGACCAGGATGCAGGTACAGAAGGAGCTTATCCCCCGCATTGAGGGGAAAGTCACCCTTAAGGACGGAGTGGGGACCTTTACCTTCACCCCCGAGAGCTGGGGCGAGTATTTTATCCGCATCACCGACAAGACCCACGGCAGCTCCGCCTCAACCGAACTTTTTGCCTGGACTCCCTACGGCTCGGGCGACGAGGCCGGCTCCACCCTGCTGGACAGGATTCTAATCAGGGCGGACAAGGAAAAGTACGCCCCCGGAGAGACTGCCTCCGTCACCCTCAGAAGCCCCTTTGCGGGTAACATGCTGGTCACGGTGGACACCGACAAGGAGCTCTACAGGCAGGTCCTGACCATGGACAAAGGAGAGACCACCCTCTCCATCCCCCTCACCGACGATATGATCCCCAACGCCTATGTAACCGCCTGGGTGATCAGGCCCGTAAAAGAAGGGGAGGCATGGGGCAGCCACAGGGCCCTGGGGACTCTGCCCATCTACGTGGAGCGGGCCGAAAAGAAGCTCTCCGTAGCCCTGGAAATACCGGAGCGGGTCCTTCCCGGCGAAACCGTTAAGGCAAGGGGCGTCATCCGCGACGGCTCGGGCGAGCCCGTTAAGGGAGAAGTCTCCCTCTTCTTCGTGGACGAGGGAATCCTCTCCCTCACCGCCTTCAAAACGCCGGACCCCTGGGCGTACTTTATGGCCAAGAGGGCGCTGGGGCTCTCCGTTTATGACATGTACGACCTTCTCATGCCCCTGGAATCCAGGGAGACGCCCCTGCTCAAACCGGGCGGAGGCGCCGGAGCCGAGGCCGCCGCGCTCAGGGCGGCCCTATCTCCCGTAGCGGCAAGGTCCTTCCTGCTTCTGTCCATCTTTGCGGGCAACTTCCCCACCGATGACGGGGGCGCCTTTGAGGCGGAGCTGGACCTGCCGGAGTTCAGCGGCAAGGGGCGGCTGATGGCAGTCGCCGCGTCGGGCGACGCCTTCGGCAGCGCCGAGGCCTATATGACCATGGCCCGGGATATCACAGCGGAACTCTCCCTTCCGAGAGCCGTCTCGCCGGGGGACGAATTCTTCGCCCCTCTGAAAATCTTTTCCTCTGCACCTGACGGCAAAAGAGTGACGGTCAAGGTTGCCGCCGAGGGTCCCGTCTCCGTAAACGGCAAAAGGGAGTTCATTGCCGACCTTGGGGAGAAGAGGGACGAAGCCCTGTTTAACGTCCGCCTGAGCGCGGGACCGGAGTCAGGCACGGCTTTCGTGACCATGACATGCGAATACGACGGCGAAACTTACATCCAGGAATTCGACCTGCCCGTCCGGCCCGCCTACCCAAGAATTGCCCTGTCGGGCTCCGGAGTGGCAAAGGGCGGGGAGAGCCGGTCCATACCCATACCGCGGGGCTGGTTCCCGGGTACCGAAGAGGGACGGCTGGTTCTGTCGGACTTCCCCGCCCTCGACCTTTTGGGAGCGTCCAGCTTCCTGATCACCTACCCCTACGGCTGCCTTGAGCAGACTGTGTCCAGCGCCTGGCCCCTTTTAGTGCTTCCCGACCTGGCCGCGGATATCGACCCCGGCCTGGCGGACAGGGAGCAGGTGGAAGAGGCCCTGGGACGGAAAATCAGGCAGATCGGGGCCATGCAGCTCTACCAGGGGGCCTTCGCCTCCTGGCCGGGGCTTTCAACCCCCTACCCCTGGGGCTCGGTATACGCCGCCCACTTCCTTACCGAGGCCAAAAGGAGCGGGGCGAAGGTTCCCGCCGATCTGCTGGCGGGCGCCCTCTCCTACGTCCGTTCCATCCTGCCCCTTACGCCCGACGACGAGAGCGAGTGGAGGATGAGGGAGAACATGACCCTCAAGGCCTACGCCTCCTACGTCCTTGCCCTGGCGGGAGAGCCTCCCCTTGGCTGGATGGCCCACATAAAGGAAAACAGCGCCTACCTGAGAGACTCCGGCGCGGTCTTCCTTGCCGGGGCCTACGCCCTCTCGTCAAAGACGCCCGAACCTCTTAAGCAGCTGGGAGCCCTTGCCCCGGCCCTGAGGGAGAGGGACGAAACCACCATGGAGTCCGCATCGAGGACCGACGCCCTTAAACTGCTCATGTGGGCCGACGTGGACCCCCTCTCCGCCCCGGCGGCGGAGCTGGCTGGCAAGCTGATTGCCCAGGCCAGGAAGAACGCCTGGGATACCACTCAGACCAACGCCATGGGACTCCTGGCCGTGGGCCGGTGGTCGGAAAAGACGAGGGAGGCCAGGCAGCCCTTCACCGCCGTTCTTGTCGATTCCGCCGGGGAAAAGATTGCGTCCTTCTCCGAGGGAGAGAAAGTCTCCCTGGACCTGGCAGACGTCCGGGAGGGCGACCTTACGCTTGAAGTTTCCGGGAAGGGCTCCGTCTACTACGCCTGGACTGCGGCGGGAGTTCCAGGAGAGGCCCCGGCGCCTTCGTCAAAGGGGGTCTCGGTTAAACGGTCCTGGACCGACAGGGACGGCGCTGAAATTAATGCGGACAGAGGCGCGGACCGGGGCGACAGGATAGAAGTAACCCTGACCATAAGCCCGTCGGCGCCCGTCAGGGACCTTATAGTAACGGA
>JAAYQT010000401.1 GCA_012519165.1 Synergistaceae bacterium | reverse complement strand
TCCGGCCCGGGGCCGGCGCCCGGAGTTATAATAAATTTTGAATATGCAAATCAAATATATTTTTTGCTTGCTCTGAGTCCTTTGCCCGTGGTATGGTAAGTCAGTTTTCCAAACTCAACAATTTCTTCGGGGGTGCAATGATGGGTTACACGAGGTGGAAGCACGAAACTCTGGTGAAGCTGTGCAACGACGCCTTCCGCAAGTTTGGCTTTAACGGGGAAGAGGCCGGAATAATAACCGACGTCCTGCTCTTAAGCGACCTCTACGGAATTGAAAGCCACGGCATGCAGCGAATGGCCCGCTACTACAACAGCATCAAAAAGGGCATGATCAAGGTGGAGGCAAAGCCGGAAGTGGTCTTCGAAACTCCCGTGTCGGCGGTGATAGACGGCCATGACGGCATGGGCCAGCTAATCGGCCACAGGGGGATGACCCTGGCAATAGAGAAGGCCAGGACCTCGGGGGTGGGCATAGTCACCGCCCGAAACTCTAACCACTACGGCATCGCCGGCTACTTTGCCAAGATGGCCTGCGACGAGGGCCTTATCGGCATGAGCTTCACCAACACCACCGCTATCATGGTGCCCACCTTCGGCAAAACGGCCATGCTGGGGACCAACCCCATAGCCTGCGCCATGCCCGCCGACCCCTACCCCTTCTTCTACGACGCCTCCACCACGGTGGTTACCAGGGGCAAGCTGGAGGTCTACAACAAGATGGACAAACCCCTCCCCGACGGCTGGGCCTTGGACATGAACGGGCGCCCCTCCACCGACGCCTCCGACGTGCTCAAAAACATCGTCGCAAAGAAGGGCGGCGGCATCATGCCCCTTGGAGGAAGCAGCGAGGAGCTGGGCAGCCACAAGGGCTACGGCTTCGCTATGCTCTGCGAAATCTTCTCATCCATACTCTCCCTGGGCATGACCAGCAACCACACCTCCCAGGGGAGCAAGGGGGGCATCTGCCACGGCTTCCTGGCCATCAACCCCGCTATCTTCGGCGACGGCGACGCGATAAAGGCCCATCTCTCAAACTTCCTGCAGGAGCTAAGGGACAGTCCAAAGGCCGACGGCCAGGACAGGATTTACACCCACGGCGAGAAGGAGGTTGCTGCGGTAGAGGCCATGATGAAGGACGGTATCCCCATCAACGACAACACCCTGGTGGAGGTCCTCGAAATGTGCGAGTACCTGGACATGGACTTCTCCGCTTACTTCGGCGACTACCGGCCCCCCGTCTCCGACACCTTCGAGGGGAGCTATTAGACAGTTCGCATATATGATATATAATGCTTGAGTATCGGCCCCTTCCGAGTCTTTAGGGACGGGGCTATAAAACAATAACCAGGGAGGAATGCACTTTGAGACAGGAAGATGTTTACGCCCGCGCCCTCGCCCTGCACCGGGAGAAAAAGGGCAAAGTAGCAATTACGGGAAAGATGCCCGTTACGTCCATGGCCGAGCTGGCCCTGGCCTACACCCCCGGGGTTGCCGAGCCCTGCAGGGTCATCCACAAGAACCCCGAGGAAGTATACGAAGTAACCTCCAAGGGCAACATGGTGGCGGTGATCACCGATGGAACCGCCGTTCTGGGCCTGGGCGACATCGGGCCTGCCGCGGCCCTTCCCGTGATGGAGGGCAAGGCGGTCCTCTTCAAATCCTTCGCAGACATCGACGCCTTCCCCATCTGCATAAACAGCAAGGACCCCGACGAGATCGTCCGGGTGTCCTCCCTGATAACTTCTTCCTTCGGCGGCATAAACCTTGAGGATATCGGCGCCCCCCGGTGCTTCGAGATCGAAAAGCGCCTTCAGGAGATAAGCGACATTCCCGTCTTCCACGACGACCAGCACGGAACCGCCGTCATAGTCCTCGCCGGCCTTCTCAACGCCCTCAAGGTGGTAGGCAAAAAGCTTGAGGACGCGAAGATCGTCATCGCCGGCGCCGGCGCTGCGGGAATCGCCATCTGCAAGTTTGTCATGTCCGCCGGTGCGAAGAACGTAATTCTCTGCGACCGCAACGGCCCCATTTACAAGGGCAGGACCGCGGGCATGAACTGGGCCAAGGAGGAGATTGCCGAGGTCTCCAACCCCGCCGGCGAGAAGGGTACCATCGCCGACGTAATGAAGGGCGCCGACGTGTTCCTCGGCCTCTCCGGCCCG
>JAAYQT010000400.1 GCA_012519165.1 Synergistaceae bacterium | reverse complement strand
GGTTTTGCGTACTACCGGGGAGACGCGATTGTTTCCAACCTTGTGAACGATGCTGGAATGGAGGTTGTAAGAGGCGCCGCCCAAAATATTGACGGCAAATTGGACAGGATAGAGGGCGTGCTACTAACTGCCGCCGAAGCCATACGGGACTCAATGACGAGAAAGGGCGGCGCAAATAGGGAAGAGGTGGAAAAAATAGTAATGGCCCTGACCTCTAAAATGAAGGGTGAAGATATCCTGTTCCTGTACATGGGGCATGAGCCGGACGGCAAGTTTTCCGACGGTTTTGGCAGGAAAAAGCCCGACGATTACGATTCAAGGGTGCGGTCCTGGTATAAAGATGCGGTGCAGGGCGGCGGCAGGGTAATTTTGACCGACCCCTATGCGGATAGCATCACAGGGAATATCGTTACAACAATGGCGGTTTCAATTAAGGACGACAAGGGCGCGCTATTGGGCGTCGTCGGACTGGATATGAACCTGGACGGTATTACGGAGTTTGTGAGCAACCTTGGCATATTCGGCAAGGGCAACGGAATTTTGCTTCTGGGCGATGGTACTATCATGGCCGGCCACAGAAAAGAGGAAATCCTGAAGTCGAATCTAACCAGGGATGAAAAGTTTCCTGAGGCATTGAGAAACGTGGGAAAGAAAATGATCGCCGGAGGGGACGGCAGCGAGGTATACTCCTACATGGGCGAGGAAAAACAGATGTTCTTCTCCGCCACCAGGCGGGGTCTCCCCCTTGGCATACTCTTCCCCACTGATGAGCTCAAGGCTTTAGTACGGGGGCTGACCTTCGTCCTCCTTGCCATAGCCGCAGTGGCCCTGGTTGTTGTGGCCGTTGTGGTCACTGTTATTACCAGGGGGCTTAACAGGTCTATCCGGTCCATGGAGGCGGCTACTAAAAGGCTGGGGGCCGGAGAGCTGGCTGTAAGGTTTGATGCCTCCGGGAAGGACGAAATTGCGGCCATCTCACGGGAACTGAACGGTATGGCGGCTTCCCTCCAGGAGGTTATGATCGCCATACGCAGGGAGTCGGACGAAACGGCAAAACACGCTGATACGCTGGCCTCTTTGTCTGAGGAGACCCTCTCCTCCATGGAGGAGGTAAGCGCCTCCATCGTGAAAATTGACGACGTTATGCAGCATAGCTCCTCCGCCCTGGAGGAGACCAATGCTTCCATCGAGGAGATAGCCTCGGGCGCCCAGGCGGCGGCGCGGGCGTCCGCCGAGGGCGCAGAAGGCGCCTCGGGAGCGTCGGAGGCGGCGAATGCCTCCCTTATCGAGGTAAGGTCGGCTGCTTCAAATATTAAAACTGCTTCTGAAGAGTCGGAAAACGCCATAGGAAAGATCCGAATCCTGGCCAGGTCCGTGGAGGAGATTTCCGGGTTTGTGGACACAATAACCTCCATCGCCGACCAGACAAATCTGCTTGCCCTTAACGCGGCCATTGAAGCGGCCAGGGCGGGGGAGGCGGGCAGGGGCTTTGCCGTGGTGGCCGAGGAGGTAAGAAAGCTGGCCGAAGAGTCGGCCAGAGCGGCAAATCAGGTTAACAGGCTTATCGAAGGGCTTCAGAAGAATTCGGAGGAGTCCATCTCCGCCACGGAAAAGACCGGGGCGATTCTCAGCGAGACCATCAGGGGAGTTGAGGCCACCGTTCAGAAGCTTGCAGACGCCGCCCGGTCAATGAGCGTAGTAACCCAGGCAGTCCAGAACATTGCGGCGGTCTCGGAGGAGCAGGCCGCTTCAAGCGAGGAGATGACTTCGGCTGTGCAGAGCGTGACGGAAGCAACCTTGCGGGCGGTGGAGTCCATGGGCTCCATTAAGGCCGCCTCGGGTGAGACCGCCCGTGCGGCGGAGGTAATAGCCGCCGAGGCTCAAGCTATGGCGGCCACTTCAGTGACTCTTAGCAGGCTGGTTGATAGATTTGTTATTGACGAAGGGGGCGCCGGGGGACTTCTGCCGTACAAGCCTTGACGCCGCCTTTATTCGGGGGTAGAATGTTCTTCGCTTCTAAACGCCCGATGCGCCTGTAGCTCAGTGGATAGAGTATCGGCCTCCGGAGCCGAGGGTCCGGCGTTCGAGTCG
>JAAYQT010000003.1 GCA_012519165.1 Synergistaceae bacterium | reverse complement strand
GAGCGCCCGTCATCCCTGCCAGTACTTTGCCCAGGGCCTCGTAGCCGCCCCTGACCACGTACTCCTCTATGTTGTCGGGGTTGATGTATCCGCAGTTGCCCAGGGCTATCCTGTTCTGCTTTACGTAGAAGGGGATCTCATTATAGTGGGGGATGAAGGGCATATCGCCCTCGCCCGAGTACATGAGGCGTTCCACCGGGCGGCCCTTGTAGATGTGCTCTTCTATTATCTCGGCCACGTCGGCCTTCTTCACACGGCAGTAGAAAGTACCCTCGGGGTAGACCACCACGATGGGCCCCATTTCGCACATGCCGTGGCAGCCGGTGGGGACAACAAGCACCTCGTCGGAGAGGCCCCTGTCCTTTATGGTGTTCTTAATGGTCTCGGTGACCTCACGGGCGCCGTTTGATACGCACCCGGTACCGCCGCAGACCAGAATATGGGAACGATAGATAGGCATTACTCCTCCCCCTTCCCTAGTCTGCCCGGCCTATGGCCAGCTTTTCGACCACCCGGCCGTTCACCACGTGCTCCGTGATAATGACCGGGACGTCCTCGGGCTTCACGTTCCCGTAGGTCACCCTCTGGCCGCCCTTGAGCACGTCGAGGAGGGGTTCGTTCTGGCACATTCCTATGCAGCCCGTGGTCTGGACCGCTACGTCGTCGAGATTCCGCCTGGAGAGCTCCGCCATCACCTCGGAGAGGATCTCCCTGGCGCCGGCGGCGATGCCGCAGGTTCCCATCCCCACGATAATTACCGTGTCGCCTCCCGACCTGGCGGACGAAAGATCCCTGGATGCGTCCCTCAGCTTCCGCAGATCGTCGAGGTTTTTAATTTTCATTTGCGTCATGGCGTTATCCTCCGCTTCCTACTCGAACTTGTCGAGGATGCCCTTCACCATGTCGGGGGTCAGGCGGCCGAATGTCTGATCGTCAATCGTAATCACCGGCGCGAGACCGCATGCGCCGATACAGGCGACCGGCTCGATGGTGAATCTCAGATCCTCGGTGGTCTGGTGTTCCTCAACTCCGGTGATCTCCTTAACGCTGTTCAGGATCTTCAGGCTGCCCCGGACGTGACAGGCCGTGCCCCTGCACACCCTGATAATGTGCCGCCCCCTTGGTTTCAGGTGGAACTGGGCATAAAACGTGGCCACTCCGTAAATTTCAGAGGATGGTATTTTCAGCTCCCGTGAAATGGTTTCCAGGGCCTCCCCGGGAAGGTACCCCATCTGATTTTGAACGGCCTGCAGAATCGGGATGAGCCCCCCCTTGCCGTCTCGCCAGGGCTCAACAATCTTCCTGGTCTCGCTGCGGATTTCTTCAACGCTGAGTGCCATGATTCCCCTCCTTTTCGAATTCTAATCCCGCTGCCGCGCTTTGCGTACTTAGTCACAAACATTCGCATATTAGCATGAACAAGTCTATTCTTCAATACATTAAGGGGTATTATTCATGCAATAAAGTCGCGCGGCGCTTTCGGTTACACACTAAAGGCCGGAGGGCATAATCCCTCCGGCCTTTAGTGTTTATTTCTCATCTCCCCCGCAGGGGAGCTCCATTCTCATCCTTAATGCGTCGTACACGCCCCTGGTCAGCGGGACGTCGGCGCCCAGGCGTTCGCCTTCCCTGACCACGAAGCCCAGGAGAGGTTCGATCTCCGTCCTCTTGCCCCGTTCGCAGTCAAGCTGCATGGACGACTTGGTGTCCGGCGGGAAAGCTTCTCCCTTCGCCAGGGACTGCTCCACAATGTCGCCGGGGAGGCTTACGCCCCTGAGCCCCGCCAGGGTGCGGATCTCCTTCATCATCCCCTCCAGCATGGGCCTGCTGTCGGCGCCGGAAAGAACCTCCCCGAAGTTTTTGCCGAAGAGGGAGGTGACCCCTGCAAAGGGGGAGAGAAAGATGAACTTGGTCCACACCTCTTCGTCTATGTTCCGGGCCAGGGTAGCGTCAATTCCCGCCCTTTTGAACATCTCCTCCAGGGGCCTGAACTCCTCCGCCCCTGCGCCGGGGGCGCCGAAGAAGAGCTTGCAGTTGCCGCCGCTCTGAACCACTACGCCCGGCGCCTCGATCCGGGCGGAGATGTAGACGCACCCGTTGAGAACTTTGCAGGGCGGCAGGGCCTCTTTAAGGATTTCATTGTTGTCGGCCCCGTTCAAAAGGGGGAGTACCGCCGTATCGGGCCCGACAAGGGGCGCCGCCGCAAGGGCCGCGGCGCGGAGGTCATAGCCCTTTACCGCGAAGACCACGAGGTCTGCTTTCCCGATTTTCGCCGGGTCGTCGGAGGCCATGAAGGGTTTTGCGAAAAAAGTCCCGTCCTTTGCCCGAACCTCAAGCCCCTTCTCCTTAATTGCCGCCAGGTGCTCCCCTCTGGCCATGAAGGCAACCTGGTGTTCGGCGCCGCCCTCAAACGCCCGGGCAACTTTTCCGCCGTAATACCCGCCTACGCCGCCAAGGCCCACAAACGCTATCTTCATTGTCTGAAATCCCGCCCCTTTCCCAGCCGGCCCTCTTACCTGGCCCTTATGATAAGTCTCTCCCGGGCCTCCTCTGAAAGCCCCAGCAGGGAGATAAACTTTTCAGCCTCCTGCCGCGTCGCCAGCCCCGCCAGGATTCCGTTGGCCTTGGCCGCCGACGGCGAGGACGCAAATTCCGCCCCGGTCGCGTACATTTCGTTGTACTCCCGCATCAGCACATGGTCCCTGCGGACGTAGTGCTTCTGGTGATAGTCCTCGGCGATGTAAAATTCCCCCATGGGCTCAATGGCCGTATAAATTTTGGCGCCCGTGTCCGCCCGCAGCTTTGCCGCCGACCGCTCGGCCGCCTTTCTCTGGTCCTCGTCCGCAGTAAAAATTACCGACCTGTACTGGGCGGACCACGAGGGAGAAGCAGGGTTGTGGCTTGTCCAGAACACCTCCAGAAGGTCCCCGTAGCTTACTTTTTCCGGGTCGTACTCCACCATCACCGTCTCGGTGTGGTCGCCCAGATTCTCGTATTCAGGGTTTGCGGTAGTCCCGCCCGCGTACCCCGACCAGGTTCTAATCACTCCGTCCATCAGCCCGAACCGGGCGTCGGCTCCCCAGAATCACCCCAGGCCGAAGGCGGCCCTCTTTAGTTTTGAAGGGACCTGTTCGTCAATAGGGGGTCTGCCCGCCGCCGCGGCTTCCCTGGCAAAAAAAACGGACGCGGCCAATAGAAGGGCTCCGATCATTTTCATTCTCTCCGCCTCCCCTTAATAATCTCTTTCGCTATTTTACACCACCGGGGCCCTTTTTTCCCGTTACGAATATACCCTTGGGCCTATGTGCTGTAAAATGATACTCGGAGCTGTTTATTTTGACCGCCCGTTCCGCGCCCGCCGGACATGGGGAACGGGCGTGGAAGAAGGGAGGGCGGCGGCAGTGCGGAAGCTGAAACTTTACATGGAAAAACCGGCCTCGGCCTCCTGTTGAGCAACCATCCCCTACGGGAGGGAGGAGATGAAATCCTACCCCCAGGCGGCAGCCAGGGAGGCGGCCGGGAAATTAATTGTAAAGATAAGGGAAACCTACGGCAAGTCCATCGAAGTAAACATCTACGACCCCAGGTGCTGCCTGTGGTTTTTTGACCTGGTCCGGTTCGGCGTCAGGGCGGAGCCCACGTGGATCCTGGACGGGCGGCTGCTGTTCCGGGGAATCCCCGGATGGGAGGAGTTAAGGGAAAAAATCGACATGAAAGGAGGAGGGGGAGAATGAGGTTAAGCGCAAGGAACCAGCTTCGCGGAAAAGTGACCGCCATCAAGGAGGGCGCCGTGGAGGCCCAGGTTATCCTGGATATCGGCGGCGGCAACACGGTGGTCTCGGTGGTTACCATGGACTCGGTGAAGAACCTCGGAATTTCCGTGGGCGGCGAGGCTATTGCCGTAATCAAGGCCGACAGCGTTATGCTGGCGGTGGATTAAGTGATAAGGGAGGCGGGCGGTCCCGCCTCCCT
>JAAYQT010000399.1 GCA_012519165.1 Synergistaceae bacterium | reverse complement strand
GCCCTGCTCCACCAGGGCGTCGATGAGGGTGTAGGGGACCCCCGCGTAGTTGAAGCCGCCCACCATGACGGAGGAGCCGCTCTTAACGTTTTTTACCGCTTCCTCCGCCGACATGACGGGCTTGATTAACTTATGGGTCATGAAAATGACACCTCCTCTGGGATTTTGTAAACTCAGCCGTTAAGGGTATTGTTGCTTTTCGCCTTCATCTTCTGAAGGAAGTAGACCCCCAGCAGGATGGCAAGGCCCGCCGCATCGGTCATCCAGTTGGGCACTATGAGCAGGAAGGGCACTGCCAGCAGGGCCAGCCGCTCAATAATGGACAGGGGCGCAATGTAGTAGCCCTGCACTCCCGCCGAGAGTCCGATGATGCCCATGAGGGCCGTGGCGAAGGAGAGCCCTATCTGCAGAATATTGCCCTGGAAGAGCAGATGGGGGTTGTAGATGAACATATAGGGCACCAGGAAGCCGGCCATGGCGGTTACCAGGGCGGTGAAGCCCGTCTTCATGGCATTGCTTCCCGCAATTCCGGCGGCGGCGTAGGTGGCCAGAGCCACCGGGGGCGTCACGTCCGCCAGCACGCCGAAGTAGAGGCAGAAGAGGTGGGCCGACATAAGAGGCACGCCCATCTGGTAGAGGGCGGGGGCGGCAAGGGTGGAGGTGATGATGTACTGGGCCGTGGTGGGAACGCCCATGCCCAGGATTATGGACCCGATCATGGTCAGTATAAGGGCCAGGGGCAGAATTCCCTGGGAGAGGCTGATCACAAAGGAGGAGAAGGCAAGGCCTATCCCCGTAATGCCGATGACGCCTATGACCAGCCCTGAACATGCGCAGGCCGCCGCCACTTCCACCGCCCCCAGGCCGCCGTCGATAAGGGCGTGGAGGATCCTCTTGGGGGTCATCCTGTACTCCGGCTTGCCTATCCAGGACACGGCCACCATTATTACGATGGACCAGAAGACGGCCTTAACGGCGGAGTAGCCAAGGGCCAGGAAGACCACCAGGGTGATGATGGGCAGAAGAAGGTGCCAGCCCTCTTTAAGGACTCTGCCCACTCTGGGGGCGGTTTCGCCGGTCAAGCTCTGAATGCCCCTCTTGCCGGCCCGGAAGTGGACCATGGCAACGATGGAGATAAAGTAAAGGGTTGCCGGAATGGCCGCCGCAACCACTATGTCCCAGTAGGAGATTCCCAGGAACTGGGCCATGATGAAGGCCGCCGCTCCCATGACCGGCGGCATGACCTGCCCTCCGGTGGAGGAGGCCGCCACCACCGCCCCGGCGAAGTTGGGGGTGTAGCCCGCTTTTTTCATCAATGGGATGGTGAAGGCGCCCGTGGTAACGGCGTTTGCCACCGAGCTCCCCGATACGGTGCCCATAAGGCCGCTTGCCACCACCGCCGCCTTGCCCGGTCCGCCCTGGCTGCGCCCGGTGACGGCCAGGGACAGGTCAATGAAGAACTGGCCCGCTCCGGAGACGCTTAGTATGGCGCCGAAGAGGACGAAAAGGAAGATAAAGGACGCCGACACGCCCAGGGGAACGCCGAAGATGCCGTCGGTCCTCAGGTACTGGAAGGGCGCAAGCTCCTCCAGGGGAAAGCCGCCGTGGGCGAGCACGCCCGGGAAGTAGGGGCCGAAGACTGCGTAAATTATGGCAATGATGGCCACTATGGGAAGGGGCCAGCCCATGGACCGCCTTCCTGCCTCGATTACCAGGACTATCATCATAATGCCGATGTAGATGTCGGACGGGATGGGCATGCCCTCCCTCATGGCGATGGCGTCCCAGTTCAGCAGGATGTTGAGGCAGCCCGCCGCCATGAGCCCCGCCAAAACCCAGTCCCAGATGTCTATTTTGTTCCTGGGGCGGGACTTTGAGAAGGGGTAGATAAGGAAGATGAGGCTTCCCATGAACATCCAGTGAACTCCCCTCTGGTACATGGCCGAGAGGAGGCCGAAAGCCGCTGTATACAGGTGGAACAGGGAAGCCGAGAGGGCAAGCCCCGCCACCACCCAGTACTGCCACCCCGAGAGCTCTCTTTTCCGTCCTTCGATAAGGTCCTTGTCCAGGTCAATATCCGAAGGATTTTGTTCCAAGGGGGTATTATTTTCAGTCGTCATAAAACGAACCTCCGTGGGGAAGGATTTGTGTTTCCTTGTTAAAACCGGCCGGAGGCTTGCTCCGGCCGGCCCTTAATTACCTGGCCCCGGAGGGCTATTTCATATCTACGCCCTGTTCGGTAAAGTACTTTTTGGCGCCTGCAGCAAAGTCGGTGATGCCGATGGAGGCCTCCTCAGGCACAAAGTGGACGGCCTGGGTGGTGATGTTCATAAACTGCTCCCTGTTCTCGATGAGGGTCTTGGTGATGTTGTAGGAGAGTTTTTCGTCCATATCGTTCCTGACCACCAGGTAGTTGCCGTCGGCCACGGTGAGGATGTCTTCCTTGATGCTCTCGTAGGTCCCCGCCTGGATGGTGAAGGGAACGAGGAAAGGGTTTTCCTCCACAACTTTCTTAACCAGCTCCTCGCTCAGGGGGATGAGCACCACGTCCCGCTGGGCGGCTACTTCCATGACCGCCGAACCGGGGATGGCGAAGTTCCAGAACACGGCGTCCACGTTGCCGTCCTTCAGGGCCATGACTCCCTCGGGCTGGGTAAGCTGCTGCCTGTTGAAGTCCTTCTCCGGGTCGATCCCGGCAGACTTCAGGATGAGGTTGGTGAGGATCTGGTCGCCGCCGCCGGGAGCGCCCACGGATACCTTCTTGCCCTTGATGTCCTCAAGCTTGGTGATACCCGTGCCCTTTACCGTTACCAGGTGCTGGGGGGCGGGATACATGCTCATGAGGATCTGCAGGGGGAGCTTCCCGTCGGGCTCGAAGGCTTCGGTGCCGGTGATGGCCTGGTAGAGGGTGGAGGCCATGGACATGCCTATCTGGGCCCTGTCAGCCGCCACGAGGCGGCAGTTCTCCCGGGAGGCCGAGGTAGCTCTTGAGGTTGCTTTCACATCGATGCCCGCGTTGGTAAGCACCTCGGCCATGGCGCCGCCGAGGGGGTAGTAGGTTCCGCCCACGCCGCCGCTGCCGATGGTTATAAAGGTGGTGGCGAACCCTGCGGACGCCAGCGCCAGAATGCCGATAAGCGCAAATGCTAAAACTCTCTTCTTCATATTCATAATGCTTTTCCTCCTTTTTTTCTCCCGTGAAATTAAGGGGCGCCTACCCCTTGCCCTTGAGCGCCTCCGCCGCCGCCTTAAGGCCTTCGGCGAGCCGCCCTGTCATATCGTCCAACTCCGCCTCGGTGGAGACGAGGGGAGGAGCGAACAGGAACTGGTCTCCGGCCACGCCGGCTATCTGCCCCGTGCCGGGGTAGATTACGAGGCCCCTCTTCATGCACTCCTCGGTTACAAAGGCCGCAGCCTTCACCGACGCCGGGAAGGGAGCTTTCGTGGCCTTGTCGGCCACTATCTCCACGCCCCGCATCATGCCCATGCCCCGGACCTCGCCCACGATGGGGATGTCCATAAGCTCGGGGATCTTCTTCTCGAACTGGGCGCCCCGCTCGGCGGCGTTCTCGAAGACCTTGTTCTCCTTCATGTAGCGTATGGTGGCGGTAACCGCCGCCGCAGTGACCGGGTTGCCGTTGTAGGTGTGGCCGTGCTGGAAGGCCCCGCTGCCGTCCCTGATGGTCTCGGCGATAGTATTGCTTACAATCATGGCGCCGATGGGGGTGTAGCCGCCTGATAGGGCCTTGGCCGAACAGATGATGTCGGGGGTGACGTTCCAGTGCTGGGTGCAGAAGGGCTTGCCCGTCCTGCCCACGCCCGTCATAATCTCGTCTGCCACCAGGAGCACGTCGTACTTGCTGCAGATCTCCCGTACTATGGGCCAGTACTCCTTGGGAGGATGAAGGGCCCCCACCGTGGACCCTACCACCGGCTCGGCGAAGAAGGCCGCTACCGTCTCGGGGCCCATGCGGAGGATCTCCGTCTCAAGGGCCCTGGCGCAGGCCACGCCGCACTCCGGGTACTCAAGGTTAAGGGGGCACCGGTAGCAGTAGTGGGCGTTAATCTTGGGGTTCTCTTTAAAAAGGGGCGCGAAGGTCCTCCTTCTGCCCATGCTTCCCGCCAGCCCCATAGTGGCGATGGTGCTTCCGTGGTAGGAGTTCCACCGGGCTATCATCTCGTGCTTGCCGGAGCCGTTGCCGTCCCGCTCCACAAAATACTGCCTGGCAATCTTCATGGCGGATTCGATGGCCTCGCTTCCGCCGCTGACAAACCACACATAGTCCAGGCCTTCCTGGGCCAGGGACGCTACTTCTTCCGCCGCCTCCACCGAGGGTTTGTTCTTCCACCGGGAAGGGTGGGCAAACTCCATGGTGAGGAGCTGTCGGTGCATGGCGTCTGCCACTTCCTTAACGCCGTGGCCGATATTGGAGAGAAGGGCTCCGCAGCATCCGTCGTAGTAGGCCTTGCCCTCCTCGTCGTAGAGATAGACCCCTTCGCCCCTGACGGCGGTCCTTATGTTTCCCTTAAAACTTCTGGGTATAAGATGTCCGAAATCCACCTAAAAACCAGCTCCTTCCTGAGATATGATAGGGTTCGAAAAAACATCCGGTTTTCTCCCGTGCGCACCCCCTCTCAGATGCCCTGTCCGCGGGGCTTCAGCTTGTCGGGAACGTAAATTCTCTCCTCTTTCCAGTGTTCTTCCAGCATTCCAAGTTTTTCGGTAACCTCCGGGCCCAGACGGCGGGCCACGGAGAGAATGAGGCAGTTAAGCAGGCTCATGGGCGCCGCGAAGGAGTCGATAAACGAAACGGGCTTATAGGGAGCGGTGACCACGTACCGGGACGTGGCGGCCAAGGGACTTGTGAGGTCGTCGGTTATGGAGGCGGTGACCAGGCCCATGGATTCGGCCTGTTCCAGCGCTTCCACCGTCCATCGGGAGTAGCGGGGGAAGCTTATCCCCAGCGCCAGGCTCCCCGGGGGCGCGTTCAGAAGCAGGGCGTAGGGCATGTCGTGGTTCACTATCCTTACGTTGGGCAGAATCCACGACAGGTAGGATGCAAGGTAGTGAACCAGGGACATGGAGCTCCTGTACCCCGCAAGGTAGACCGCCGGCGCGGAAGCCAGGGCCCCCCCCAGTTCGTCCAGCTCCCGGACCGGAATTGACGACAGGGCCGCAGACAGGGTTTCCATATCCTTCCTGACGGCCTTTTCGTAGATGTTGTTTTTTTCGCCGACGCCGTAGTCCTTAAGCCGTTCCAGGGTGGAGAGGCGGTCCTTGAGGCTGTTTGACATCTCGCTCCTGAACTCCTGGTACCCCGAGTAGCCAAGAAAACGGGAGAGACGGATGACCGTGGCCTCGCTCACGCCGACTCTTTCCCCTACCCGGGAGGCTGTGAGAAAGGCGCCCTCTCCGGGGTTGTCCAGCAGAAAGCGGGCGACGGCCGCCTGGCCCGGGGTCATCTGGCTAAGTTTCCTGGCAATTCGCTCTTTCAGCATGGCGTCTCCTTTCGTGAAGGAAAAGCTCCAAAAAAACGCTGGTAAGGAAGCATTTCCTTCACGAATAATAATCTAAAGACCTCGTAGTGTCAAATAGCATTTTGATCCTGTAGCATGACAGGATATTTCTCACTTTGCGACGACTATTGCGCAAGGAGAGGTCCGGCGGGAAAGAGGCCCCCCAGGGGCGGTTGAAGGGGCCGTCTTTTACTGTATCGTTGCAAAAGATTGTCGGTTGGGGGATAATATGCAGAAATTCCTATCTTTTTGTGTCGTAATTTTTTGAGCATAAAGGCCCCGGGCTCCCGAGGCCTTATGCATTGTTACTTTATTTTGAGAACGGGAGTGATGTCGGTGAGCAGAGCTTTTATCAGGGAGAGCGAAGAGCAGGCCGTCTACCTTGAATGGCAGAAGCTGCTCAAGGACAGGGAAGAACTGCTGCGCATCCTGGAGAAAAAAAAGAACTATCTGCTTGAGGATCCCGATGCGGCCAAAATTCCTGCGGAGAAACGCAGGGAGATGATAGCAAGGTTCGAGGCCGAAGCCGAGGAGGTCCAAAAGCTTATCGACGAGATGCTGGCCGGCGCCGGGACGCCTTAAGATGTCCCGGCGCGCCTGAAGACGGCGGAGGTTTTTCATGGACTGGTTTGCGTTATACCCTTACTTTCTTTACGCGGTAATAGCCGTCTACCTGGCGCTGTTCTTATATTCGCTGAAGTTTTCAAAGGGGCCCCTTTCCTCTATTTTCGGCCTTATCTGTCTGGCTAACGCCGCGTATGTGGCAGGAGCGGCTATGCAGTTCAATTCCGTTACTGCGGAGGAAGTTTTCTTTGCTCAACGGATAAGGTATTACGGCGTAGAATCTCTTCTGGTTTTAAATTTTGTTTTTGCCTATAAGGTAAGGTACCGCAAAAGGCTGAGCCCTATGACGGGCCTTCTGATCTCCTTAATACCGATTCTCATAATGGTCCTTGTAAACACAAATGATTTTCACGGGCTCTTTTACGCGGATGTCAAGTTTTTTGAGTACGGCGGCCATCTCTTCTCAAAAAGGGCGCCGGGGCCGCTGTATTTTATTTCCTATACTTATGTATATTTCGTTACGGCCTTTGGCATCTATGCTTTTTTTTCCGGGTGGAGGAAGAGCGGCTTCAGACTAAAAAGCCCCTACCCCCTGCTCCTTGCGGGAAGGGTTTTGCCAATGCTGTTTAACATCATATACCAAAAAGGCCTCTCTCCCTTCTGGATGGATCTGATGCCGGTTACCCTGCTGTTATCCGCCCTTTTTTATCTGGCAGCGATAAGAAAATATAAAATCCTTGAAATAGGGGAGATTTACGGCAGAGAGATTTTTTCAAACATTAAGGAAGGAATGCTGCTCTTGTCGCCCTCGGGGGCCCTGCTCGAATACAACGATTCAGCCGCCGCCGTCTTCCCCTGGCTTACGGAAAAGAACATTAAGCGTCCAGTGCTTGAGCTGGACAGCCGCTTCAACGTCGAACAGGGGGCGAGGGAGTTCCGCATAAGCCAGGGGACCGGCGACGAGGAGAGGATTTACGAGTTCCGCCTCACAGAGCTTGCGGAGGAAGGAGAGCTGCTGGGCTACCTTTACGTATTTATAGATGTCACCGACAATATACGGCTCATTGAAAAGTTGAAGTACATGGCCGACCACGACTCGCTGACGAAGCTCTACAACAGAGGCAGGATCCTGCGGGAGCTGGAGGGGCTTATTGCGGGAAGAAGGTACGAAAATTACCCCTTCTCTCTTCTTATGATAGATATCGACCATTTTAAGAATATTAACGACGAGTTGGGCCACCTGGCGGGAAACGAGGTCCTGAAAAGAGTTGCCGCCGTATGCGTGGAGGTGGTGGCGCCCGAGGGCATGGTAGGCCGGTACGGAGGCGAGGAGTTTTTGATCCTCCTTCCGGGAGTCTCGGGCGGGAAGGCCGCAGAAAAGGCGGAGCAGCTAAGGGCCCGCATCGAGGGGCTTACCCTGTTTTTCAACGGCCGTTCCATATCTGCCACCATAAGCGCGGGGGTCATGGACGGCGCAGTCGGAAGGGATAACCTGAGGATAGACTATCTTGTCAGCCGGGCTGACGAGGCCATGTACAGGGCCAAAAACGACGGCAGAAACAGGGTGGCTGTTTACGGAAGCCCCGACGCCGTCGCCGGTTAAGATCACTCCGAGCTGCTCCGGATGATAAGGATTACCGAGAAAATTATAATTCCTGCGGAGACGAGCATGGGAAGGGACACGGTCTCCCCGCCGACGCTCCAGCCCAGGAAGATAGCCACCAGGGGGTTTACGAAGGTGTGAGTTATCACCCGGGAGGCCCTGTCCACCCGGAGCAGCCACACGAAGGCGGAAAACCCTATAAGGGATCCGAAGACTACCAGATAGCCCAGGGCGGCCGCCGACTTCAGGGAAACCGACTCAAGGGAGAGCCGCCCGAATTCTCCCGCTGCGGCCGATAAGGCCAGAAGCAGAACGCCACCTGCGGTCATCTGCATGGCGGTGGAGAGCAGGCTCGATTTTGCCACCGGAGCCTTTCGGGAGTAGAGGGCCCCCATGCTCCAGTTTACCGTGGCGGCCAGGACTATGAGCATGCCAAGGGTATGCTCCCCCGAAAGGGAGAGGGAGTAGCCCGCCTGGTCCGCCACGAGAAAGACCGTCCCTCCGAAGCCGAGCGTCAGGCCGATAACCTCCGGCAGGACCGGCTTTCGTGATTTAAATACAAGCCAGTCGAAGATGACGAACCACAGGGGTTCTATGGAGATTATAAGGGCCGCCACCGATGAGGGCACCGTCTGCTGGGCCCAGACCACCCCGCCGTAACCTCCCAGCAGCATGATGGCCGCTACCTTGAAGGCGGCGCGGAAGCCCGCCAGGGTTGGCCGTTCGTTCCCCGAGGCCAGACACCATACCATAAGAGCCCCTCCCGCCAGGAAAAACCGCATGGACCCGCTGAAAAAGGGCGGAATTGTCTCCACGGCAAAGCCAATGGCAAGATAGGTTGAGCCCCAGATAAGATACAGGGCGGCATAGGCCGAGTAGTAGGCCAGACGGGGGGGCTTGGGGCTGTTCATGGACGGACCTCCGAAAGTGTATTCAATGCATTATAGCTATTATATCAAAGGCGGGGGCAGTTGTGTTATTCAACCGGGACGTCCCGTGGCCTGCGCTTGGATGTAAGCAAACTTTTTTATTTTTGCCGTTTT
>JAAYQT010000040.1 GCA_012519165.1 Synergistaceae bacterium | reverse complement strand
GTTCCCCCGAATTTAAGGCCGCTCTGGGCAATAAGCTCCTTGCCGTCGGCCTCGCTGCGCTGGGCGAGATCCGGCACGGGCACCCTGCCGTCCCTGGGCACGGGGCCGAGGCTTACGAGAAGGTCAATTTTTGCCTCGTCGTCCACTACGGCCGGTACTGCGGGGTTTTGCGCTATTACCGTCCCCGCCGCCCTTGAGTCGTCGTTTATTTTAACAGTGTCGCCAAGGGTGAAGCCCTGTTCCTGGATTTTTTTAAGCGCCCTGGCGGTCTCCATGCCCCGGAGGTCGGGGACGGATTTTTTGTTTCCGCCCCTGCTTATTTTGATTATTATGGTTTTGTCCCTGCGGACTTTGGTCCCCGGCTCTGGCCATTGGGCCAGCACTGTGCCGGCGGGGATGGACGAGTCCACCTGTTCAATTTTTACTTCGAGGCCTATGCGCTCCGCTTCGTCCACTGCATCCAGAACGGACATCTCTCTCAGGGGGGGGATTACGAGGTCCTTCCCTCCAAAAAATATGGTGTAGAAAGCCACGCTCCCCGATGTGAGAATTACCAAAATCACCAGGACCACGGCCCAGCGGAAGATTTTACCCATCAACAGTCTTCCCTCCCGATTTTTTCATGATTGCGGCCATATAAAAACCGTCCAGCCACGGTAGTTCGGGCCAGATGTATGTTCCCCAGGGGCGGCCCTTTCTGAAGACGCCGCCGGTGAAGGGGAAGGATAGTTCCACAAGGTCCGGGGCCTCCGACAGAACGCCGGCCACAACATTTTCATTTTCTTTTTTCAGCAGGCTACATGTAGAGTAGACCACAATGCCTCCCGGCGCAAGGAGGGAAACGGCCCTTTTTAATAGGTTTATCTGCAATGAGGCCAGAGAATCCAGTTTTTCCGGGGTGAGCCGCCACTTTGCCTCGGGTCGCCTGTTCCATGTGCCGCTTCCGGAGCACGGCGCATCCAGGGATATCATGGCGGGAGGCCGGGCCGGGGATATTTGAAGGGCGTCGCCGACCGCAATTTTTGCCCTTTCCTTAAAGCCGGTGCGCATCAGCTCCCGTTCGGCGGCCTTCGCCCTGGCGGGAGAGAGTTCGATGCCCTCCAGGGGAGCTTCGGGTAGAAGGGAGGCTATCTGCGCCGTCTTTACTCCCCTGCCGCTGCACATTTCCAGAATGGGGCCGCCTTTGTACAGTTTTTTTATTACTTCCGCCACCATCATGGAGGATTCATTCTGGGGCGAGGCAATGCCTTCGGCGTATCCGGGGAAGTCCGGCGGGAAGATGGTGCCCGCCAGGCGGATGGACGAGTCGAGGAAGGGGGACTGCCAGCACCTTATGCCCTGTTCCGCCGCTTCGGATAGGATTGCCGTCCGTTTTTGGGCGTCCCCCACCCGGAAGGACGAGTAGGGCCGGATGATCATCATTTTAAGGAGGTTTTTGCCGTCTTCGCCCCAGGCGTTCCTCCACTCCGAGGCCACCCACGAGGGAACGCCGCAGTAGAGAGACTGCTCTTTAACGCCGCCCGATTCTTTAATTTTTTTGAGCCTTGCGGGGCCCTCTTCAGCAACCCTTCTGAGGACTGCGTTCACAATGCGGGAACCTCTTTCGTCGCCTCTTTTTTTTAGCTCCTGCACCAGGCCGTTTACTAGCGCGCGGGGGGCGAAGGTGCGAAGTTCAAGGATACCCGCCGCGCCTATGCAGAGGGCGTCCTCTGCGGTTCTGGAGAGGCTTCCGGGGGAAGTTTTCAAAAATGCGCCGCTTATCTCCTTCCACAAAAACTGCCTTCTGAGGGAGAGGTATACCAGGGACGTCGCCAGAGCAAGGTCTCCGGGGGACAGAAGGTGAGCTATGCGCCTGATGGATTCGGAGGCGAATTTGCCCGCCCTGACTTCATCCCAAACATGGAGAGAGGCTTCAATGCCTCTCATGGACGGGCCTCTGTTATTTGAAATAAAAAGGAGCGACCTGCGAAGCCGCTCCGTTGTCCGTTAAAAAGCACCCCGATCTCCCTACGGCCCGGCTTAGTCCCGGTTGCCGTACATTCCCCTCAGGAAGAGGAGCCGGATCATCTGGGCAAATGCCATTACCGTGGCGGCCACGTAGGTCCACGAGGCGGCTTTCAACACCGCGCCTGCGCCGCCGATTTCGTCCATCGAGAGCAGCCCCGTATCTCCCAGCGCTTTGAGGGCCCTGTTGCTGGCGTCGAACTCCACCGGCAGGGTTACCAGGTGGAAGACTATCACCCCGAGGAACAGGAGGATGCCCAGGTCCATGAGGGCCTGGCCCCTGAAGAGCAGGCCTATGAAAAACAGGGGAAAGGCCATGGACGAGCCGATGCCTACCACTGGGACGATGGCGTTCCTTATTTTAAGGGGCGAGTAGTTTACGCTGTCCTGAATGGCGTGACCCACTTCGTGGGCCGCTACGCCGATGGCGGCAATGCTTGAGCTGGAATAGACCGAGTCGGACAGACTGAGGCTCTTCTTACGGGGGTCGTAGTGGTCCGTCAGGTTTCCTGAAACCCTGCCGACGGGTACGTCGGAAAGGCCGAACCTGTCAAGAAGGGCCCTTGCAGCCGAGGCGGCAGTAACTCCCCGCCTTGAGCCCACTGTGCTGTAGCGGGCAAACACCGCCTTTACCCTCGTCTGGGCCCACAAGGCCAGTACCAGGGCGGGTATGAGCAGGATCATGGTAGGGTCAAAGAAAAAGGGAAACATGGTTTCCACCTCCGATTTACGGTTAGCTTCCTATAGACAAGCCTACACCGGTGTATTTGATTATACATCGGTATTTTACACGGTTGCAGGCTTAAGGTCAATATTGGTTAGTCTATTTTTGGTAGAATTCGGCTATTCCCCCGACAACCCTTTGCTGTTCTTCCATGGTGATTTCTGGGAAGACCGGCAGGGCCAGGGTTGAAGCGCTAAGCTGCTCCGATACGGGGAAATCCCCTTCTTTGTACCCGAGGAAACTGAAACACTTCTGCATGTGGAGGCTTAGGGGGTAGTACACCCGCGACGTTATGCCCCGTTCTTCAAGGAAGGCCTGTAGTTCGTCCCTCCGGGGGGCCTTTATGACGTACTGGTGGTAGATATGGTAGTTGCCCGGCAGTTCCGCGGGAGGGGTAATCGTCCCGATGAGGCCTTTTTCGGCGAAGAGGGCATAGTATCTGCCCGCAGCGCGCCTGCGTTCTTCGTTCCACTCCTCCAGGTGGCGGAGTTTTACCCTGAGCACTGCGGCCTGTATGGAGTCAAGCCTGCTGTTCAGGCCGACTTCATCGTGGAAGTAGGTGGCGTCTGCGCCGTGAACCCTTAGCTTTCTCATGGAGGCTGCGGTTTTTTCGTCCCATGCTGTTATCATACCGCCGTCGCCGTAGCAGCCGAGGTTTTTTGTGGGGAAGAAGGAGAAGCAGCCCACGTCTCCCCAGGCGCCCGCCCTTTTAATTTCGTCGCCGGTCTTTCTCCAGGCGCCGAAGGCCTGGGCTGCATCTTCCACCACGGCTATTCCCCGGGCTTTGAATTCGTCCATTACCGTCTCAAGGGGCGCCAACTGGCCGAAGATGTGCACCGGCAGGAAGGCTTTTGTTCGGGGCGTGACCGCAGACAGGGCCTTTTCCGGGTCGATGTTGAAGGTTTCGGGGTCCACATCCACGAATACGGGGGTGGCGCCAAGCCTGGTGATGCAGCTTGCGGTGGCGAAAAAGCTGTAGGGGGTGGTGATTACTTCGTCCCCCTCTTTTATGTCCAGGGCCATAAGCGCAAGCACCAGGGCGTCGGTACCGGAGGCGCAGGCAATGGCGGAGATTCCGTCAAGGTAGGCGGAGCACTCTTTTTCGAAGGCGGGGACGTCCGGCCCCATGATAAACTGCTGGCTGTCGAGGACGGCGTTTATAGCCTGTCCGATTTCCTCTCTGATTCTTTCGTAGTTTCTGGTCAGATCCAAAGTTGGGATCTTTGCGGTCATTTTAGGTCTACCTCCCGGAGGGCTTTTAATATATTCTCACAGCGGAGCTCATTTTTTGGCCATGAAAAAAGCGGGGATTCCCCCGCAGACAAGTATAAAAGAGGCCCCGTTACCCCTCAAGGGCCTGGCTAAGACCGGCTACAGCGTCTTTAAGGTGGCGTTTCATCAGTTTTACTGATTTTTCCACGTCGTGAGCCCGGAGGGCCATTAGAATTTCTTTATGGGAGTCTACCGTTACGGGGCTTTCAGCATTGTAGAAAGGATCGTAAAATACTACGTAGGCGTTGGTTCTGGCAAGGATGTTTTCAACGTATTCGGCAATGACCCGGTTTCCGCCCGCATCGGCTACCGCTTTGTGGAAGGCCTCGTTTACCTCCAGGTATGTTTCCAGGTTTTTTTCATCAATCGCCCTGGCCTCTTCGAGGAGGGCTTCTTCAAGCCTCCGGAGGTGGCGCTCGCCGATTTTTTCTGCGGCAAGGCTGATGGCAAGGCACTCCAGCTGTTCCCTTACCAGAAATGTGTCCTGTATTTCCCTGAGGGTGGGCGCCGCAAGACGGGCGCCGCTGTTTGGTATTATTATGACCAGGCCTTCGCTGGCAAGCCGCCTTAACGCCTCTCTGACGGGCGTTCTGCTGACGCCCATCTGCACGGCTATGTTTACCTCGGGAAGCCGCTGCCCGGGTTTCAGCTGCTTTGTTATAATGCGATGGCGAAGCTCCTGGTAAGCGTAATCCGCCGAAGTTGTGTAAAGTCGCGGTTCTCTCATTCGGAAGGACCTCCCCTATTATTAAGATAGGTCATTTCAATAGCTTTATTGTATAACAGTCAGTATAGTAGATTTTGAAATACCTTAACACAGTAGTTGAAAAGGGGCAAGGGGAAATACAAAAACATTTCGCCCCGGAAATGATAGTTGGGGCATGAGGCATATCGTTCTGTTTTTATCCATGGGGACCGTGGTCCTGTACGGATACGCACTGGCGGGCCTGGGCGGATACCTGCTTGGCAGGGGAAGGCTTGACTACATAGTTTTCGGGATTTTGCTGGGGAGTCTGTCGGCAGCGGCGGCCATCCTTCTGTGGAAGAAATTTTTACTGACGGAAGAAGCCGGGGACCAGGAGACTGAAGAAAAAATTTCCGGGGAGGAATAAGCTTTTGTTGAAGGACAAAATTGATCTTATAGTTTTTGACGTGGACGGGGTGCTTGTGGACGCCTCACGCTCCTTTCCGGCGGTGGTGGCCGAGAGTCTTGCATGGGCGTGGACGAAAGTTTTAGGCAGGATAGACGACGGCGGAGGGTTTTCTTACGGGCATTTTTCAGCCACTAAAACGCACCGGTCATTTAACGACGACTACGATATAGCCTGGGCGGCAATTAACTGCGCGGCCGCCTCCCCCTCCAAGATGCTGTCGGAGAGCCTTCCGCCCCCTGCAGAGTGGCGGGCTCTGATTGAGGACGCCGGGGACGACGTTGCGGGATGGGTAAGGAGGAAATTCGGCGAAACCGTAGACAGGGATACGGTGAGGGAGGCCTGCGGGGAGCTCTATTTCGGCAGCGAGGAGTTCGCGAGGATGGGCCTTGCGATGAAACATACGGAGAGGCGGGTCGGCCTGTGGACGAAAGAGACGCCCCTGGTGTCGTTTAACTGGAAGGACATACCCTTCCCGGCGGGAATCTATACGGGCCGGACCATGGCGGAGCTTGAGCTTGGGCTGAAGGTTGCAGGTTGGGAGGATTTTCCCCGGAAGATGGTTGTTTCGTCGGACGACCTTATTTTCAAGCCGTCCCCTCTGGGCCTTTCCATTCTGTGCGAGAGAGCCGGCGCCGGGTCGCCGCTGTTTTTAGGGGACGCCGAGAGCGACAGGGAGGCGTCCCGGGCCTTCGGCAGGGGCGCTTTTGCCGCTATCGGCGACTTTCTGCCCTATGAGTCGAGGTCTTACGCCACGCCCGCCGCCGCTTTGGCAGCCGCCGGAGTTTTGTAAAAGGCGGTCAACTTTTACTTGCGGTCAACCAGCGGTACGCAACCTCAATATTGCTCCATAAATCCACCGAAAGGTCGGAGGCAATGCCCCGGCCAAGGCTCCATCCGGTGAGGCCCAGGTCCCTGCCGCTTTGAGCGTCCTTAAGCGTCCAGATGGACCTGCTTCTGTCGCCGGGGTTGGAGACGGATGAGTATGAAAAACGCCGTCCCCTTAGCTTTTCACCCAGGTTCAGGAAATCGTCCCCCTCCAGGGATGAGATTTCCACGTTTTTGAAGTCTGAAGAGGGCATGGCAAACTGCCCCTTGTACCGGAAGAGCTTGAGCCCTTCATAGGATTTGCCGTTGGGAAGGACGAAGGACTCCCCTAGCAGGAGGGATACCCCTCCGTTGACAAAGACTGACTTGCCGCCTTTAAACAGGCCGGTAAACCACTGCCTCACGGAAGGGATTCCCAGGAGCTGCTCGGCGCACAAAAACCCAAGGCCGTGGGGCACGTATACGGTGCGGATATCGCCGAGGTTGCCCCCCTCGCCGAGATAGATTTTTCTTACCGAAAAGCCCAGGTAGGAGAAGAGCCTGGAAGCGTTGTCCCCTTCCAGGTCAAGGGCGCCGTGGGCCAGAATGCCTATTGTTGTTCCGTTTACCCTGTTCCGGTAAGGTTCGTCAGCCTTTACCCACTTTGGCGACAGCCTGGCAAAAGCCCAGAGGGTGTTCCAGTCCATCTGCCCTTCCATGGAATAAAGTTGGGCGGCGGCGGCTTTAACAGGGAGAAGGGCTTTTTCGGAAGTGGTGTCCAGGCAGAGCTCCAGTAAAGACGTGCGGTTCCTCTCAAGCATTTTGGGGATGTAGCCCAGGCTCAGCAGAGGGGTCCGTCTTCCCGCCTCCACCTCCAGGAGCTGGTACTCCCTGGGGTTGAGAACCGAGGCAAAAATAACGGCGGGGACATCCACGGCTTCATGGGCTGCAATTCCGGCCACGGCCTTTTCGAGGATTCGCGCAATGACGGCGGAGGAAGAGTCGGCGTAGATTACCGGCAGCAGGGGGCATTCAAGAATTTTTGCGAGGCCCGGCCCCGAAGGGAAGACCGAGAAGCCGTCGTCGGTCTGCCTCTCCCCCAGGGGCGCCAGAACGATGTTCAGGCTTGACGGCTCGCAGGAGACCTGGAAAACCGTCTTTATAATTCTGGGGCTTCCGCAGACGAAGGAATCCAGAACCGTGATATTTTCCCCCGTCGCAAGAGAAAGGAGACGGACCAGGTACTCGTCGGGCCCGGCGCAGAAGACGCGCAGCGGAAACCCCGCATTTTTAAGAGCTGCTACGAGGAGCACAGAGGGGGGCACGGAGTCATGCCTTCTTTCATCTGCAATAACAAGACGGGGAATTTTCACGGCTTATTCTCCTTTTTTTTACTGTGTTCTTTAGTGTATCATAATGGCCGGAAAGGCTATCCGATGATTGTACAATAAATCTTGACGTATGGAGGTAGACTGCCCATGACTGCGCCATGGACCTATATTAAGGACCTTCCTTCCCGGGAAGGAAAGGAAGTCGTCATCCGGGGATGGCTTTACAACATGAGGAGCTCCGGCAAAATACACTTTCTGCAGCTCAGGGACGGAACCGGTACGGTTCAGGGAGTAATGGTAAAAAAAGAGGTGTCCGAGGAAAATTTTGCCGAAGCCAAAGGGCTGTGGCTTGAGGCCTCGGTGGAAGTTGCGGGGACGGTTAGGAAGGACGACAGGGCCCCGTCCGGAGTGGAGCTTACCGTGTCATCCGTGTCCGTGATTCAAAACCCTTCGGAGGAGTACCCCATAGGCAAGAAGGACCACGGAATTGACTTTCTGCTGGACCACCGCCATCTCTGGCTCAGAAGCCCCAGGCAGCAGGCAATCCTTAAAATCCGGGAGGCGGTTATATGGTCGGCCCGGGAGTTTTTGCGGAACGACGGCTATATGCTGGTGGACAGCCCCATCATAAGCGGCGCTGCGGGCGAGGGGGCGTCAGGCCTGTTCGAGCTGGACTACTTTGATTCCAAGGCCTACCTGGCACAAACCGGGCAGCTTTACGCAGAGGCGGCGGCGGCAGCCTTCGGCAAAGTATACACTCTCGGACCCACCTTCAGGGCGGAGAAGTCCAAAACCCGGCGGCACCTTACCGAGTTCTGGATGCTGGAGCCGGAGGTGGCCTTCTTTGACCACGAGGCCAATATGGATCTGCAGGAGAGGCTCATCTGCCATATTGTTGCCTACGCCCTGGAGCATTGCCGGCGGGAGCTTGAATTCCTGGAGAGGGACATATCGAAGTTAGAAGCGGTCAAGGCCCCCTTCCCCCACCTTCAGTACGACGAGGCCATCGAGATGCTTAAAAAACTGGGGAGCGATACCCCTTACGGCTCGGACCTGGGCAACGACGACGAGACCATTCTTACAAAGGAGTTCGACAGGCCCGTCTTTATCGAGAACTACCCCAAGAAGATTAAGGCCTTCTATATGAAGGAGCACCCTGAAAACCCCGACCTGGTCCTCTGCGACGACTTGCTTGCCCCCGAGGGGTACGGCGAAATTATCGGCGGCTCCCAGAGGGAGGACTCCTATGACC
The DNA here is from genome assembly GCA_012519165.1 of Synergistaceae bacterium. GTDB lineage: Bacteria > Synergistota > Synergistia > Synergistales > Aminobacteriaceae > Aminivibrio. The sequence goes on along the minus strand of JAAYQT010000040.1, from coordinate 4,574 downwards.
GGCTGCTGGCCCGCATCAGGGAGGAAAAACTGCCCGAAGAGGCCTACGACTGGTACCTGGACCTCCGAAAGTACGGAACCTTCGTCCACAGCGGCTTCGGCATGGGTATAGAGCGGGTGGTGGCCTGGATTGCAGGCCTGCAGCACATAAGGGAAGCCATCCCCTGGCCAAGAACCATCTACCGGGTGAAGCCGTAAAGACGGCTGAATTTAATCAAAGGTCTGCCGGGCCAGAGAAGGCCCGGCAGACCTTTCGCTGCCAAGTTCAACTTTAAAGGGTGAGAGCTTTGAGCGATGTTTTTGATAAAGACAAGCGCTCGGAGGTTATGAGCCGGGTAAGGTCGTCCGGGAACGAATCCACTGAGCTCAGGCTGCTGAAGCTTTTCAAGGACAATAAGATAACCGGCTGGAGGCGAAATTACACAGTTGACGGCAAACCCGACTTTGTGTTTTTGAAGCTGAAGGCCGCCATTTTTGTAGACGGGTGTTTCTGGCACGGCCACGACTGCCGAAATACGAGACCGGAGGCCAACGAGGAATACTGGAGAAAGAAGAGAGAGCGGAATATTTCCCGGGACAGGGAGGTAACGGAGCGATTCATTAAAAGAGGCTGGAAGGTTTTGCGCATTTGGGAGTGCGAGTTGAAGAAAAGCCGGATTGAGGAAACGCTGGCGCGGATAAAATCATTCCTGTCAAGCGAGTATTCCGGGTAGAATTTTAACCTTAAGGGGCTGGGGCGGGTTTATAAGCCGTCCGCACGTAATTCGGACAAAAACGGGCCCGTAAATTCCCAACGTCGTCTGAGGGGCCCATTCAGTAATTATAGCTTCCGCCCCCCGGCCCTTTAAAAAAGATCTTTTAACTCCTCTATGGCCCGTTCAAGCTCTTTCCAGCTTTCAGCAAGCTGATCAACGCTGTTTCCGCCCCCGCCCCGGCCTGCAAGCAGGAGGACGGTGTAATAACCGTCGGCGGTTTTATGGATGCCGACGCCGCCGTCGGTATATTCTGCCGCCGTCATGGACTTTCGGCAGGCTGCATCGGCATAAAGCTTTTGGAAAATTTCAAGAGCGTTAGCGTCCCGGGTTGATACGCCGGACGAATTTGCGAGAGCAAAATTAAGACCGCTGTCCTTTAGAACGGTGTCAAATTTCCTTCCGTCGGGTCTTATGGAGATGTTCGGCTTTACGCTCATCTCCCGCGCCCTGGCAAGCGCCGCGCCGTATAATTTTTCACTTGTCGCCAGGGGTTTTAGCCTCATTTCCTTTCTTTCGGAGTTAATGAGGTTTATCAGGTTGGCGGCCACCACGGCCAACGTTTTATCCGACGGCGCGGGGACGTTTTCCGAAGCTCCGGCCCCGCCGGTGAAAAGCTGCGCGCAGTAAAATTTCCCGCCCTTTTCGTAAAACCCCAGCCCCACCGTTGAATAGTCGGGGCTTAACAGGTTTTTTTTATGCCCGGCCGAGTTCATAAACTGTTCGTGGAAGAGCCGCGCTTTTAGCGCTTTTGTATTGGAAGCCACGTTTTCTCCGCTTCTGGACGGATTTAGGCCGAATTCGGCAAAGACGGAGCTGTAATTTCTTCCGTCGGGCCTGGTATGGCCCCATGCGGACGGAAGCTCTGATGCCCGGCGCTGAGCCGCCTTTGACAGGGTTTCATCAAGTTTCAGCCCGCCCGCGCCAACTTTTTTCCGTTCTGAGTTAATCAGCTTAAGGAATTCTGCGCGAACTTCGGAGAACTTGTCCCCTCCCGCCTCGGGGAGAGGCGTTCGCGGTTTGACCGGCCTGTAATTTAGCGCGCCGTTTTTTGCCGCGAACCGTGAAAACTTTACCGTCCTCCTGTCAGGGCCTATGGGGCATTCCTCGCCGTCTCTGTACATGAAGGCGTCGGACGTAACCACCCTGACTATATCCCCGTTTCCCCAGGCGGTTTTTGCCCTGTCGGAGAGAAATGAATAGATGTAGATTGCAGGTTCGGAGGCGTCCAGGTTTATGGTCCGGGACTGCCGGGGCTCCGTCACGTACCAGCCTCTGGCGACCCACGCGCCCTCGGACTCGCCGTAGTAGACTACAGCTGAGCTCAGGCGTTCGGCGAAATCGTTTCGAATGGTGAGTTTAAGGGCGAAGCCCTTCGACGGAAGCAAGGTCAGGAAAAGGACGGTTACTCCCATGAACGCCAGGCTTCGCCGCCAGACCGCAAGTTTTTTCATGAACGGCTCCTTCGGCCTTTCAGGCCTGTATTTCGCCCCTATTTATCCGCCAGGTCGCCAATACGAAGGCCCAGGCTAAGGGCGCGTTCGCGGACAAAATCCGTCTGAAAGCCTGCCGCGACCGTCCGGTACATGGAGCCGTCGAAGCCGCGGTAAAAGTCACGGATGAACTCGAACTCCGAATCACGGAATTTTATCCATTCTCTTTGGGCTTTCCGAAGTTTCTCCCCGCTCTCCTTATCCAGCTTCTTCATGAGGATTTTGTAATTTTCGTTCAGGAGCTTGTCCCATTCTTTCTCAGCCCACAGACACGCATCGATTATGCCCGCAGTGGAAGAGTCGGCGTCAAGTTTTCTTTCAAATTCGGCGTCGATAGGGTGCACTCCGCCAAACTCTTCAGCGGCAGCCGCCGGAGGGCGCTGCGAAACCGCTGCCAAAATCAGTGCGGCCACAAAGAAAGCTACTGTTTTTTTTAAACCTATCACTCTTTACCCCTCCCCAAGAGACTTTTTCATATTTCCCAGCCACTAAGGAGCGGCGCTTAAGCCCTCTCCCGGGCCGTTTTGCATGGGCTGAATTATGGCTACCTGTGGCTTGCAACCTGAAAATCAAAGCTCAATTTTTCAAATTTAAAATTGAAATTTTTAAACGCGGCTCTATTCGTTAATTTCCAGTCATCTTCGTAGGGCCTGATCAACCTGCTCAGCGGCGTTGTTTGTTCATACTTGTATACCTGCCCCGGATACCATTCGCCTTTGATGGGGTTTGTTCCGTTGATGCTGAATTTTACGTTCCAGGTAACCGAATCGGCATTGTCGTCCTCTTCCTCGTCGTCGTCCATGTCTATGTCAGTAATAGTGAACTTTCCGGCCCAGCTTATTTTTCTGTCGTATATTGCAGTAAGGATATCGCCGTTTTTACTGCTGTTTACAATGTCGAACTTGTGAACGAGCAGCAGATAGTTGCCGCTTGTGTCCCGGGAGTTCTGCTGCCGCCGCAGCGCCGTTCCGGTGTATTTGACAGTCACCCAGTCCGGCTTTGCCGCAGCTTCACCGGCGAAGATAAACAGCGCCGCCGCCAGCAGGAGCGCAGGCAGTACGAATCGCGTTTCTTTTTTCATTTTCTACCCCTCCCTGTGACGCAGCTCACCGCAATTTATTTTTAAGAAGCATGAGCGGCGGGCGCGTGGATTTAATCTGTAACCTATTTGTGGCTGCGAACCCCGAAATCAAAATAAAGCTGCTCGGGCTTGAAATTAAAGCCTCTGGATGAAGCTTCATTTGTAGTTTTCCAGTTTTCTTTCGGCTTTATGAGTTTATTTAGCGTAACAGAAATATCATACTTGTACACCTGTCCGGGGTACCACTCTCCCTTTTCGGGATTGGTGAATTTGCCCGAATAACTGATGTTCCACGACGCGGGTCTCCACCCCTTCGACTCCAGAACCCCCTGATAGACGGTACCCCATTCCATCTGGGTGATAGTGAAAACTCCCTGGTACTTTATTGTTCTGTCATAGATGGCCGTGATTATATCTCCATCCTTGCTGTTGTTGATGACGTCGAAGTAAAGGACCAACTTTTTGTGGTTGCCGTCCGTCACTTTGGTATTCTTTACCGTTAGCAGTTTGCATCCCGTATACTTGACAGTAACCCAGTCGGGTTTTGCCAGGGCCGCAGAGGCGGACAGCAGGAAAAGCAGAAACGCCGCGCAAAAAAGCAGTCCTGACCTGCTCTTCACTCTCATTGATTACCCCTCCTTTGGTAAAACCGGTTATTTAAAATCCTCCGGGTTGACGTTGAGAAGCATGCAGGCCGAGTCCCATATGCTCAGGTCTTTGCGCCAGTCGTAGAAATTATTCATTGCCTGTGCGAAAGTATCCCCGTCAAAATCGTCGGTGTCCACTCCCAGGTCGCTGAAAATCTTGATCAGTTCCCCGCCAAGCTTGATTCGTTCATTGTCGGTGGTACCGCCGTACCAGTCAGGCTCCGCTGCGGCCTGGAAGTTCTTTATTTTTTTAGAGTTAAACTTGAGCGCCTTTGCAGTACCGGCAACGTCAAAATCAATCTCCTCGTAGAGTCCTTCGTTCTCCGCATGAACCATAAACCATTCCATGGCCATGCCGGGGTCCGGCTCCTCCAACCGCTCCACTTTCAGGGAGGACGCCTGCCGGTTAAGCTCCCCCAGGTCGTCCTTGCCTTCAATAAATTCAGCGCTCCCGCCGCCGAACTCCGAATGCTGATAGAGAGTTACTTTGTAGCCCGGGCATACTCCAATAGAGCAAATGCTGTCGTTTGGCATGTCGAAGCCGTTGCCCAGGTCGTAACTGCCCGGCCCGGGGATCTGCCACGCAACGCCCCTAAACCCCG
>JAAYQT010000398.1 GCA_012519165.1 Synergistaceae bacterium | reverse complement strand
TCTCCCTCCGGGTGGCCTTTCTGTACTTTTCGAAGGGCTTAAGGTCTGCAAGGGTTCTCTGCTGATTCATCTGTCAAAGCCTCCTGTTATTGACATGAGATTAGAAAGAGTTGGTATGATATTATTACATTCGATTGAGGCGTTTTTTGGGCGACTTAATCAGAGATTCCTTTAAAAAGGGGAGATGAGGCAAAATTGCATCCAGCCATAATTAACGATTTTCTTGAGCTTGTTCAAATCGATGCGGCCTCCCTCAACGAGCGGGCCGTGGCGGACGCCGTAACCGCAAAGCTGAAGGAGATCGGGTGTTCCGTCTGGGAGGACCCTGAATCGGCAAGAGCCCTCGGAGGCAACGCCGGAAACCTGTACGCCGTGCTGGACGGAGGTCTTGAAGGATCGATACTTTTTTCTTCCCACCTGGACAGGGTGGCTAACGGCATCGGCATCAAGCCTGTGTTCAGCGACGGACGAATTGTCTCCCGGGGAACAATCCTGGCGGCGGACGATCTCTCCGGTGTGGCCGCCATTATCGACGGCCTTCGGCGCGTAAAAGAAAGCGGCGAGAAACACTCCAGGGTGGAAGTTGTTTTTACAGTGTGCGAGGAGAAAGGCATCCTGGGGAGCCTCCATCTGGACTATTCGAGGATTAAGTCTAAAACAGCCTACGTCCTGGATTCTCCGGGCAGAATCGGCCGGGTGATAAATTCGGCGCCCTCCAGGGTCAGCATTGCTATCGAAATAAAGGGCAGAGCCGCCCACGCCGGAAATGCCCCCGAACAGGGGATAAACGCCGTTGCCGTCGGCGCCAGGATTTTAACATCAATTAAAGAGGGCCGGATAGACGGGGAGAGCACTGCAAACTTCTCCACTTTCGAGGCCTCGGGCCCAACAAATATTGTTACCGCAAAGGCAGTCATAGTGGGGGAGGCCCGGAGCAGGAACCATGCCAAGCTAGAGAACTACCTGGCGGAACTGGGCGCCGTATGCAAGAAAGTGGCCTCTGAAACGGGGGCTGAAATCACGGTGGATGTAACCCACAACTACAGGAGCTTCCTTACGCCGGAGTCGTCGGAGACGATAGGGCTCATCGGCCGCGTATTCGACGACATGGGAATTCAGATGAAGGTGGAGCCGGGGGGAGGGGGAATGGACGCAAACAGACTTTCGGCCAACGGAATCGAATGCGTTGGCGTGGCTACGGGTTACGCAAAAAACCACACCCCCGACGAGTTCCTTGTGGCGGAAGATCTTGTCCGTTCCGGCGAACTGGTGCAGAGGCTGATTTCCGCCTACAGCAGTAGCATCAAAAGTTAGAATAAATTATGGGAGCTTCCCCAGAGCTGACTCCAGAATTTTAAGGGAGAAATCCAGACTTTTCTCCTCCTTGGCGGCCGTCGCTTCGTCCATTGAGGCAAAGGTTCCGCCAAGGGGAGGATTAACGGTGATAATAAGAAGCAGGCCGTCCTTCAGCGCCCAGACTGAAACGCCGTTCCAGAAGGCTTCCGCCCCCGGCGTCTCCAGCTCCCTGTACTTTGCGGACGCATATTCGTGTTTTTTTCTGGCCTCAACCTGCCGGGTAAAAGCGTCCGCCGCAGAGTCGAAGATTCCCTCGGCGGCTATTTCACCGTCGGAGCCGATCCGAAGTTTTGCGTCAAACGTCCCCCCGTCCTTCTTGAAAAAATAAGTGCACACCCTCCCCGCCGGGGATACGGCGCCGGACTGCCGGGCGGAAGCCGCCTCCATGCCCATCAGCGCTTCGGCCTCCCCCTGCGGAAAAAGTTCGCACGGGTCGGGCGAGTTCGCAAAGAGAGGGCCCGCCTCAAGGGTAAAAAGGAGCAGGAAAGTAAGAGCCGCCATCGCTGTTTTAACCGCTTTTTCCATAATTCTGACTCCTCTTCATTTGTCTTACTATAGCGCTAATCAGCTGAATTTTCTTGCTGCAAGGAGAGGGGGCCGAAAAAACAACTCCGCTGCGAAAAGCCCCCTGTATAAAAAAGAGCAGGACTCGGCCGCCTCGGGCTCCGTCCTGCTCTTCCCTCTTGAATCGTTAAATGGTTCCGCCTTTCGCCTTCTGCATAAGCTCCTCAAGCTCCCGGGCGGCTATCTCCACCACGGCCAGGCAGCGGAGTTTTTCGTCCTCGTTCTTGTGGCGCTCCTTCAGAGGGCCGCAGAAGATGTTGCCGTGCTTCTCCATAAAGCGGTTAAGGTAGCTTTTGCAGAGCTCCTTGACCTGCGGGTTTTCATGGGCTTTAGTCGTGGTGAATTTGGCCGATATGGCCGCTACCGCCCCCGACAGGGCCCCGCAGCAGTTGCTCTCTAGCCCCATGCCGCCGCCGAACCCCGCCATCATTTTCAGCCCCTCGGGCCCGATCCCCAGGCCGTACTCGTCGTTAGCGGCCCGAAGAAGGGTCTCCGCACAGTTCATGTCCTCGTTAAGGTAGTAGTGTCTTGCCCTTTCCAGTAGAATTTTTAAGTCCTCCTATCCGAATACGCCGTGCATGCTAAGTCCCAGGATTATTATAACAGCGGGGGCCGCGTACTTT
>JAAYQT010000397.1 GCA_012519165.1 Synergistaceae bacterium | reverse complement strand
GTAGCTGGCCGATACGGGGGCTTCTTCCTGGGGATTGGCCCCAAGGACTACAACGGCGTCGCTGCCCAGGATGTTGCTGGCCGCAGTGAAGGGACGGATGCCCTGGTCGGCGAAGGGCTGGAAGCCCTTAACAAAGCCTCTGAGGGTGTTTCCGAAGAAACCGTCCACCTTGTCAAGCTTGACCGTATCCCTGAAGAAGGACGAAACCACCGTGAGCTCCTCGTCGGTGGAGAGCTCCGACAGCAGCGCCCCGGCCCTGCCGTCTTTTGCCGCCGGGCCGAGCTTTGTAGCGATCAGGCTGAGGGCCTCCTCCCAGGTTGCCTCCCTGAAGGTGGAGCCGATGCGGATCATGGGCGCTGACAGGCGCTCCCTCTCAGTGGACTTGGGAAGCTGCCAGCGGCCCCTGTAGCAGAGCTGGCCGCCGTCGGGGCTGTCCCCGGACAGGCCTTCCACCCGGGCGATGCTGCCCGTTCTTACGTAGGCCTTTACCTTGCAGCCAAGGGAGCAGAGGGGGCAGATGGTCTCCACCACGTCGTCGCAGTCGGTCCGCCGTCCGCGGTAGACAAAGTCCCTGAGGGTGATGGTGCCCGTGGGGCAGACCTGGGCGCAGGCGCCGCAGGATACGCAGCTTTCGCTCTCGCCGAACAGCCGGCCGATGTCGGCGGTAATATTGGTTCCCCAGCCCCGTTTTTCGAGGTCGAGGGTGTGGGCGCCCACCTTTTCGGCGCAGACCCTGATGCACCTCAGGCACAGGATGCACCGGTTGTGGTCGATCTGCATGTTGGGGTCGCTGGCGTCGTTGTGGAAGGGCTCGTACAGGAAGGGGTACCTTACCTTGTCCATTCCGTGTTCAATGGCCAGGGACTGGAGTTCGCAGTCTCCCGTCTGGGAGCAGAACATGCAGAAGTGGTTCCTGCCCGCAAAGAGCAGCTCAAGGATCTGAAGACGGTACTTTTTGAGCTTTTCCGTGTGGGTGTGGACCTTCATGCCGTTTTCCGCAGGAGTAGTGCAGGCGGTAAGCAGCTTCGGATTTCCCTCTACCTCGACGACGCACATGCGGCACGAGCCGATGGGAGTAAGTCCCTCCATCCAGCAGAGGGTCGGTATGTATATGTCGTTTTTGCGGGCGACTTCGAGGATGGTATCCCCCTTCTGTGCCCTGCACTCAACTCCGTCGATGACGAGCGTGATTTCACTCATGTCGATCCTCCTCGGGAACTACTTCTTCTCGATAGCGCCGAAGGGGCACTTATCGAAACAGGTTCCGCAACGGATGCACCGTTCGGTCTCGATGACGTATCCCGTGTTGCGGTCGCCGGGGATACAATTGACAGGGCAGTTCCTGGAGCAGATGCCGCACTTCTTGCAGGCCTCCTGGATAATACGGTACTCAAGAAGGGCGTTGCAGGCGCCCGCCGGGCATTTCTTGTCCCGGATGTGGGCCACGTACTCGTCCCTGAAGTACCGCAGGGTGGTGAGCACCGGGTTCGGCGCAGTCTGGCCCAGGCCGCAGAGGGACATCTCCTTGACCATGTTGGCCAGGTCCTCAAGGAGCTCCAGATCCTCCATGGTGCCGTTGCCGTCGCAGATCTTCTCAAGGAGGAGCAGCATGTGCTTTGTGCCCTCCCTGCAGGGGCTGCACTTTCCGCAGGACTCGTTCTGGGTGAACTGGAGGAAGAATTTGGCCACGTCCACCATACAGGTCTCCTCGTCCATGACCACGAGGCCGCCGGAGCCCATGATGGCCCCCAGCGACGTTAAGCTCTCGTAGCTCACGGGAGTGTCAAGGTGTTCCTCAGTC
>JAAYQT010000396.1 GCA_012519165.1 Synergistaceae bacterium | reverse complement strand
TTTTCTGCAGCAGCTCGTCCAGGGAGACCTGCCTTGCGCCCAGTTCTTTTTCCACATCCGGCTTGGGCGAGCGGTTGTAAAAGATTATATCCATGGAAAAACCTGCGGCTCTCCTGGCCACGGCCTGGCCTATCTTGCCCATCCCCACTATTCCGATGACAGCCTCCGCCACCTCCCGGCCAAGGAGCAGATTGGGGCTCCAGGTCTTCCAGTCGCCGGAGCGAAGAAACTCGTTGGCTTCCACTACCCGCCTGGCCGAGGAAAGCAGCAGGGTGAAGGCCAGATCCGCAGTGGCGTTGGTGAGCACGTCGGGGGTGTTTGTGACAAGCACTCCTCTGCGGGTGGCCTCGGCTACGTCAATATTATCGAATCCCACCGCGTAGTTGCTGGCCACTTTAAGGCCGGGGCAGCGGGAAAAAAGCTCTTCGTCTATCCTGTCGGACAGAGTGCACAGCAGCCCGTCCACGCCGGAGGCCTTTTCAAAGAAGGTCTCCCTGTCCATGGGAGCATCTTTCTCCCACACCTCGAAGTCTACCCTTCCGGGAAGAAGGCTCAGACCGGCGTCCTGTATCCGTCGGGTTACATAAACTTTTGGCAGCGCCATGGCAACTCCCCCATTCTGACCGTTATATTCCGCCTACTCCTCCATTATTTCGGCGCTCTTGGCTTTAAGGGCCTCGTCCACCTTCTTGATGAACTCGTCGGTTATATCCTGAACTTCCTTGGTAAGCTTTTTAAGGTCGTCCTCGCTGATATCGGAATTTTTCTCCATTTTTTTAAGAGTCTCGTTGGAGTCCCGCCGGAGGTTTCTGAGGGCTATCCTGCCCTCCTCGGCGTACTTGCCCACCAGCTTTGTAAGCTCGACGCGCCTTTCTCCGGTAAGCTCCGGCAGGTTGATCCTTATAATCTCTCCGTCGTTTTGAGGAGTTACGCCGAGGGAGGACGCAAGAATGGCCTTTTCCACGAGCTTCAGGGCCGTTCTGTCAAAGGGGGCGACGGCGATCTGCCTGCCCTCGGGGATGGAGATGGTGGCCACCTGCTTAATAGGGGTGGGAGTCCCGTAGTAGTCCACCTTAATATCGCTGACCAGCCCGGGGTGGGCGCGGCCGGTGCGAATTGCCAGGAATTCTCCCTTAAGGTGATCGATGACCTTGTCCATGCGTTCTCTTAGTTCTTTCAGCTCTGTTTTAGGCATTCGGTATTCCTCCCTTTGTTTGATGAATATAGTGCAAAAGGACGTTTTTTTCCTGCAAACTACGTACTGCCGTTTTCGTCCGAGGACACAATGGTACCGATATCGGCGCCCTTCACCAGGAAGTCCCTCATGTTGCCCTCCTTTAAAATGTTAAGGACAACTATGGGTATGGAGTTTTCCATGCACAGCGAAAAAGCCGCGCCGTCCATAATCTGAAGCCTCCGCCTAAGGGCTTCCATATAGGTAAGGCTGTGGATCAGCACTGCGTCAGGGTTCTTTTTAGGGTCTTCACTATATATACCATCTACCTTGGTAGCTTTCAACAGGCAATCGGCGCCCACCTCCGCCGCGCGCAGGGCCGCAGCCGTATCGGTGGAAAAGTAGGGGGAGCCGGTGCCTGCGGCAAATATCACAACCCTGTCCTTCTCAAGGTGCCGCAGGGCCCGGCGCCTGATATAGGGCTCGGCCATCTGCCGCATCTCGATGGCCGTCTGGACCCGGGTGGGAACCCCTAATTTTTCCAGGGTGTCCTGGAGACACAGGGCGTTCATCACCGTGGCCAGCATTCCCATGTAATCGGCCTGGGACCGCTCTATGCCCAGCTTTTCAAGGTCCCTGCCCCGGAGCATATTTCCGCCGCCCACCACCATGGCCACCTGTATGCCCGACCGGACTACATCCACGATCTCCGCCCCGATTGTGCGAATTGCGTCGAAATCGAAGCCAAAACCTCCCGAACCCGCAAGAACCTCACCGGAAAGCTTCAGCAGAACACGTTTAAAGCCCATGGCAATCCCCTTTCCAAGTCCGGCTTAAACAGCAGGGTATAAAAAAGGCGAGGCACGAGGCCCCGCCTATTTTTTCAATTGAGTTTTATTCCCCTATTGAGAAACGGGAAAATCCTCTGACGACAATGTTTTCGCCAAGCTTTGCAATGGCGTCCACGACAAGGTCCTTGATCTTTTTGTCGCCGTCCCGGATCCAGGCCTGCTCCATGAGGCAGCTGGTCTCGTAAAACTTGCTGATCTTGCCGTCGGCAATCTTGTCCACAATATTCGCCGGCTTGCCCTCTTCAAGGGCCTGCTGCCTGTAGATTTCCCTCTCCCTTTCAAGAACCTCTGCGGAGACGTCCTCCGGGGTAAGGAACTGGGGGGCGGCGGCGGCTATCTGCATGCAGAGTTCGCGCCCAAGATTCTGGAACTCGTCGGTCTTTGCAACGAAGTCCGTCTCGCAGTTAAGCTCAAGGAGGGTCCCCAGTTTTCCGTTGGTGTGAATGTATGAGAAAATTCTCCCGTCCGAAGCGGAGCGGGACGCCCTCTTGGCGGCCCTTGCAAGACCTTTTTCGCGAAGATAGTCGATGGCTTTCTCCACATCGCCCTTGTGCTCAACCAGGGCGTTTTTGCAGTCCATCATCCCCGCGCCAGTTCTTTCGCGGAGTTCTTTTACTGCGCCGGCGCTTATTTCCATTATAATTTGCCTCCCTTTATGCTCTACTCGTCGACTTCCGAGTCGTTATATTCTTCGTCAAGCCGCTCTTTAACTTCGATGATGTCGTCTCCTTCTTCCTCATCATCGACGTCGACCTCGCCGGCATCCCTGTACGAATCTTCGCCCTGGCGCCCCTCGATGAAGGCGTCGGCCATCAGGCCGGCGATAAGCTTTATTGCCCTTATGGCGTCGTCGTTGCCGGGAATGGGGAAATCGATTACCTCGGGGTCGCAGTTGGTGTCAACAATGGCGATAACAGGAATGCCAAGCTTACGGGCCTCGAGAACGGCATTTTCCTCCATGCGGGGGTCGATAAGGAAAATAGCGTCGGGAGTCGTCTTCATACCGGTGATTCCCTTCAGGTACTTTTCAAGCTTGGAATGCTCCTTCTTAAGGACCGCTGCTTCTTTTTTGGGAAGTTCGTTAAAAGCGCCGTCCTGCTCCATCTTGCGGAGCTCCACCATGCGGGTAACCCTCTTGCGGATTGTGGGGAAGTTGGTCATAAGCCCGCCGAGCCAGCGCTGGTTTATGTAAAACTGCCCGCACCTTTCGGCCTCTTCCCTTATGGTATCCTGAGCCTGCCGCTTTGTGCCCACAAAGAGCACGGAACCGTTGTTCTTGGCCACTTCCCTGATGAAGTCGTAGGCCTTTTCAAGACCCCTGACCGTCTTCTGAAGGTCGATGATGTAAACTCCGTTCCGCTCCGTGAAGATGAAAGGCTTCATCTTCGGGTTCCAGCGCCGCGTCTGATGGCCAAAGTGAACGCCGCACTCCAACAGTTGCTTCATGCTAACTACTGCCACAAATACCCCTCCCAAAAATGTTTTTTCCCTCCGCAAACGTCGCTTGAGGCCGGGACCGGTCCCATGGACACAGCAACCCCCAGTCTCATCAGTCAGCGTGTGTGATGAGGACCGATGAAGTATACCACAACTGGCAGTTGACCGGCAACAGGTAAAGAAGTAGGATATACCCGGTATT
>JAAYQT010000395.1 GCA_012519165.1 Synergistaceae bacterium | reverse complement strand
TCCCTGGCCATGGCCGGCGGCGAGGTGGCCGAGGCGTCCAAGATCCCCATGATGGGTACCTCCTGCACCAATCCCCTTGTGACCCAGGGCAAGAAGTACGTCTTCAGGGCCTGCTTCATCGACCCCTACCAGGGCGCCGGAGCGGCCACCTACACCGTTAAGACCCTCGGCATGAAGAAGGCCGCCCTGCTTATCGACGTGGCCAACGACTACTGCGTGGGGCTGGGCAACTTCTTCAAACAGTCCTTCAAGAAACTCGGCGGCGAAGTGGTGGCGGAGATGAAGTACAACTCCGGCGACCAGGACTTTACGGCACAGCTGACGGAGATCATCAGCAAGGAGCCCGACATTCTCTACATCCCGGCGGACTTCGCCGAGGGCGCCATCATCATGAAGCAGGCCAGGGAGCTGGGCGCCGAGTTCCAGATCATGGGCGGCGACGCCATGGATAACCCCGAGATAGTCAAGATCGGCGGCGACGCAGTGGAAGGCTTCATCCACACCACCTTCCCCTACGACCCCTCCATGACCGAAATGAGCGACATAGCCCGCACCTTCACCGAGAACTGGACCAAGGCCCACCCCGACAAGGAGCCCAACGTTAACGCGGCCCTGGGCTACGACTCCTACATGCTGATCGCCAACGCCATTACCACTGCGGGCAAGGCCGAGCCCGAGGCCATCAGGGAGGCCCTTGAGAAGACCAGGGACTTCCCCGGAGTTACGGGAAACAAGACCATCAACGAGACCCACGACGCCGAGAGCCCCGTGGGAATAGTGCAGATTAAGGAAGGCAAGAAGCTCTTTATCGGCACCGTTGAGCCCGAAATGTAAGAGGGGGGCTTTCCCCGGCAGTCTTTAAGCGCCTCTAGTCTGGGAGGGTGGGGGCGGCGCCTCCGCCCTCCATCTTTTTTTGAAGTCAGGGGGAACCTGCATGAGCATCAATATGTTTATTCAGCACCTCTTCAACGCGATAACCCTGGGCTCTCTCTACGGGCTTATCGCCATCGGCTACACCATGGTCTACGGAATCCTGAGGCTTATTAACTTCGCCCACGGTGAAGTGTTTATGCTGGGCGCCTACTTTATCTTCTTCGCCATCACCCTTCTGAAGCTCCCCTGGGGCCTTGCCGCCGTTGCCGCCGTAGCGGTCAGCTCCCTTTGCGGCATTGCGGTGGACAGAATAGCCTACAAACCCCTCCGGGATGCGCCCCGCATTTCGGCCCTTATCAGCGCCATAGGCGTGTCCTTTTTCATCCAAAATTTGAGCATAGTAGTCTTTACCGGCCTCCCCAGAGCCGTCCACAGGCCCGACTGGCTGGTTAAGGTTGTTAACATGGGCGGGATCAGGATCCTTCCCCTTGCGGTTATAGTCCCCCTTGTCACGCTGCTCCTTGTGCTGGGGCTTTTGTGGGTGGTCTATCGCACCAAGCCGGGGCTGGCCATGAGGGCCATTTCCAAGGATATTGAGACCACCAGGCTCATGGGGGTCTCGGTCAACAGGATAATTGCGCTGACCTTCGGCATAGGCTCAGCCCTGGCGGCGGCGTCGGGCATTATGTGGGCGCTCCGGTACCCCCAGATTCATCCCTTCATGGGCCTCTTCCCCGGCCTTAAGGCCTTTATTGCCGCAGTCTTCGGCGGCATAGGCTCCATTCACGGCGCAGTGGTGGGGGGTATGTTCCTGGGGCTTGTGGAAATCATGGCAGTTGCCTTCTTCCCCACCCTCTCCGGGTACAGGGACGCCTTCGCCTTCGTCCTTCTGATAATAATTCTGCTGATGAAGCCCACCGGACTTATGGGGGAGAAACTGGAGGACAAGATATGAACTCCCGGACAAGAAACACCGTCCTTAACTGCCTTGCCCTCGCCCTGCTGGGCGCTTTCATCTGGTGGGCCGAGGGTAATTTGGACGGATATAAAATCCAGGTGCTTAACCTCATTGCCGTTAACGCTATTTTAGCCCTCAGCCTTAACCTGATCTACGGCTTTACGGGGATGTTCTCCCTGGGCCATGCGGGGTTTATGGCCATAGGCGCCTATACGTGCGCAATTTTAATCCTCACCCCCGCCCAGAAGGAGATCATGTGGATCCTGGAGCCCCTTATCTGGCCTCTTTCGGTAATCCAGACCCCCTTCTTCGTGGCGGTGGCTGCGGGCGGACTGCTGGCGGCCCTGTTGGGCCTTTTAATCGCCATCCCCGTTCTCCGGCTTGGGGGCGACTACCTGGGGATAGCCACCCTGGGCTTTGCCGAGATTATCAGGGTTGTGCTGACAAACCTGGATTTTATCACTAACGGCGCACTGGGCATCAAGGGCATCCCCGCCTATGCAAACCTGTGGTGGAACTACGGGTGGCTGCTTTTGACCCTCTTTTTTATCATCAGGCTGGTAGGCAGCAACTTCGGAAATGTGCTGAAGGCCATAAGGGACGACGAGATAGCCGCAAAAAACATGGGCATAAACACCTTTTTCTTCAAGGTGGTGGCCTTCACGGTGGGGGCGTTTTTCGCCGGAGTGGGGGGCGCCCTCATGGGAAGCCTGGTCTCCACCATCGACCCCAAGATGTTTGCCTTTACCCTTACTTTTAACATCCTCATGATCACCGTGGCCGGCGGGCTGGGCTCCATAACCGGGAGCCTTATCGGCAGCGTGGTAATCACCGTACTGCTTGAGTGGCTGAGGATCGTGGAGAACCCCCTGGTTATCGGCAGCTTTGAAATTCCGGGCATCCCCGGAATGAGGATGGTAATCTTCTCCCTGGCCCTCATTCTTATAATCCTTTTCAGGAGCGAGGGCATCATGGGGATGAGGGAGTTCAGCTGGAACAGGCTCTTCGGCCGCTTCAGCAGGGGAGGCGACGGAGCATGAGCGACGCTATTCTCAATATTGAAAATGTTACCATGCGATTCGGGGGTCTAACTGCGGTAAGGGAGGTTTCCATGGCCGTCCCCCGGGGTTCCATATCGGGGCTCATAGGTCCCAACGGAGCGGGGAAGACCACCGTTTTTAACATTATAACCGGCTTTTACACCCCTACCGAGGGGGCGGTGAAGTTCGACGGCCAGGATATAACGGGGCTGGCGCCCCACATGGTTTGCAGGGCCGGTATCTCCCGGACCTTCCAGAACATCCGCCTCTTTACTAATGAAACCGTCCTTGAAAACGTGATGATAGGCTGCCATGTGAGGCGGAAGGCCGGCTGGTGGGAGGCGCCCCTGGGGCTCCCCCGGTTTAAGCGGGAGGAGAGGGAGATCAGGGAGAAATCCGTTAATCTTCTTGAAACCCTGGGCCTGGCCCGGCTTGCGGACGAAAGGTCAGGGGGCCTTCCCTACGGCGCCCAGCGAAAACTGGAGATAGCAAGGGCCCTGGCCACCGACCCGAAGTTTCTGCTGCTTGACGAACCGGCGGCGGGGATGAACCCGCCGGAGACCAGGGAGCTCATGGCTTTTATAAGGGACATCCGGGAGAAGTTTAAAATTACCATTCTGCTCATCGAGCACGATATGAAGGTAGTCATGGGGGTGTGCGAGCACATCTGGGCCCTGGACCACGGGGTGAAGATCGCCGAGGGCGATCCCGAGGCCATCCAGTCCGACCAAAAGGTAATAGTGGCCTACCTCGGAGAGGAGTACGTGAAGTATGCTGAAAATTGAGGATCTCCACGTTAATTACGGCGCCATCCACGCCGTGAAGGGCGTATCCCTCTCCATCCCGAGGGGAGGCATAGTCACCCTCATCGGCGCCAACGGCGCGGGAAAAAGCAGCGCCATCAGGGCCATTGCCGGGCTGATCCGGGGCGCCAGGGGCAGAATTCTCTACACCCCTCCGGATGGCGCCGAGGTAAACCTTGCCGGGATGGCCCCCGAAGAAATAGTCAAGCTGGGGGTAACCATGAGCCCGGAGGGGAGGCGGATTCTGCCCCACCTTACAGTGGAGGAGAACCTTCGGCTGGGCGCATTCATAAGGACCGACAAAGAAGGCATCGAGCGGGACATGGACCACGTCTACAGCCTGTTCCCCCGCCTCAGGGAGAGGTCGTGGCAAAAGGGGGGCACCCTTTCGGGCGGCGAGCAGCAGATGCTTGCCCTGGCCCGGGCCATTATGAGCCGCCCTCACCTGGTGATGCTTGACGAGCCTTCCCTGGGGCTTGCGCCCCTGCTGGTGAAGGAGGTCTTCGACATCATCGGGGAGATCAACTCCCAGGGTAAAACGGTCCTTCTGGTGGAGCAGAACGCCTTTGCCGCCCTGAAAATTGCCACCTACGCCTATATCCTTGAAGTAGGGTCCATTGTATTGGAAGGAAGGGGCGAGGACCTGCTGAAGGACAGCAGGGTCAAGGAGGCCTACCTGGGCGGCTGAGGATCTTTGAAGAAAAAAGGGCGGCGGCCCCGCAGGGCTGTTGCCCTTTTTTAAGGGCTGTAATACACTGTTTAAGATAAAGAAGCTGCGGGAGGTGGAGCGGACTTGAAGAGGGTAACCTGGAATATTCCGAACATACTCAGTCTCCTGAGGGTGTTTCTTGCGCCGCTGGTGCTTATCTTCCTCACATTTAAATTCACCTATCCCGTTTACAAAGTGGAGGAGCTGGACCTTCGGGTGACCTTCGGCGACCTTCTGGCCGGTACGGTATTCATCCTGGCCGCCCTTACCGATACCGCCGATGGGTATATCGCCAGGAAAAAGGGCATGGTCACCAACCTGGGCAAATTCATAGACCCGGTGGCTGACAAGGTCCTGGTGATGGCCGCCCTCATCTCCCTTGTGGAGCTGCACCGGATCCCGGCGTGGATAGTGGTGGTAATTCTCTCCAGGGACTTAATCGTCACAGGAGTGCGGATGGTGGCCGCCGCTGAAGGGGTGGTTATACCGGCCTCCCGGGGGGGAAAGGTCAAGACCGTCTTCCAGATAGTGGCCATCTCCATGCTCATTTTCAATCTCCCTTTCGGAATTCAGGTCATGTGGGCAGCCATGATCCTGACCGTCTGGTCGGGCATGGACTACCTCCTCAAGGGAAAGAAGCTTTTCACCGACTGACCCCTCCTGCCGCCATACGCAAATATACTTTGACCCGATCCGGCTTCGGGGCATATAATGGCCCGATGTTGGACGCTATTTCATTTTGAGGTGACGCTATGCTGGGTAAGTTAAAGAAAGCTCTGGGCCTCGACCCTAACGAGAGGGCGCTTAAGCGCTACAGGGAGAGGGCGGAGGAGATAAATCTTCTTGAAGAGGGGTTGAAATCCCTCTCAGACGACGAACTGAGGTGCAAGGGGGACGAATTTCGCCGGCGCCTGGAGGCCGGCGAGACGGAGGACGATATCCTGGCCGAGGTGTTTGCGGTGGTCCGGGAGGTTTCCCTGCGAACCATAGGGCTGCGCCACTTCGACGTGCAGCTCATGGGCGGAATGGCCCTCCACGAGGGAAAGATTACCGAGATGAAGACGGGGGAAGGCAAGACCCTAGTGGCCACCCTGGCGGTGGCCCTTAACGCCCTGTCCGGCAGGGGAGTCCACGTGGTGACGGTGAACGACTACCTCGCCCGCAGGGACGCGGAGTGGATGGGCCCCATCTACTCCTTCCTGGGGCTTACCGTGGGCGTTATCTACGCCTACATGGACCCTGAAGAGAGGCTTGCCGCCTACAGGGCCGACATCACCTACGGCACCAACAGCGAGTTCGGCTTCGACTATTTAAGGGACAACATGGCAGTCTCCCTGGACCACCTGGTTCAGCGGGGGCACGCCTACTGCATCGTGGACGAGGTGGACTCCATCCTTATCGACGAGGCAAGGACCCCGCTGATTATCTCCGGACCCTCCGACGATAACGTGGACATGTACACCCTATCCGACAGGACCGCCCGGCAGCTGAAAGAGGGCCGGGACTACGAAAAGGACGAAAAAGAGCGGAACGTGGCAATGACCGAGGCGGGTATCGCCCGGTGCGAGGAGCTTCTTAAAATGCCGGAGCTCTTCTCCGACGCCGCCCACTCCGACCTGGCCCACAGGATAGTCCAGGCGCTGAAGGCCCGGGTTCTCTTCCAGAGGGACGTCCACTACGTGGTCAAGGACGGGGAGATAGTCATAGTGGACGAGTTCACGGGGCGCCTCATGGTGGGCCGGCGCTACTCCGACGGCCTCCACCAGGCAATAGAGGCCAAGGAGGGGGTCAAGGTGGGGCGGGAGAGCCAGACCCTGGCCACCATCACCCTCCAGAACTACTTCCGCATGTACCGGAAGCTCGCCGGGATGACGGGTACCGCCGCCACCGAGGCGGAGGAGTTCAAGGAGATCTACGGCCTTGAGGTTATTGTCGTCCCCACCAACATGGATATGATCAGGGAGGACAACCCCGACGCCATCTACAGGACGGTGGGCGAAAAGTTTGCCGCCGTGGCCGACGAAATCCAGGAGTCCCACGAGGCCGGGTGCCCGGTGCTGGTGGGCACCGCTTCCATAGAAAGTTCCGAGCGGCTCAGCAAGCTGCTGAAGGCAAGAAAGATCCCCCACCAGGTGTTAAACGCCAAGCACCACGAGAGGGAGGCCCAGATAGTGGCCCAGGCGGGGCACCTGGGCGCGGTCACGGTGGCCACCAACATGGCGGGCCGGGGTACGGACATCTTGCTGGGGGGCAACCCGGAGTTCCTGACAAAGGAGGCCCTGAAGTCCCGAAAGGAGGGCGCCGCCGGTGAGGAAGCCTACGCATCCCTGCTGGATAAGTTCAGGGAGCAGTGCCGGCAGGAGCGGGAAAAAGTAAAGGAGCTGGGGGGCCTTAAAATCCTGGGCACCGAGCGTCACGAGGCCAGGAGGATAGACAACCAGCTCAGGGGAAGGGCGGGCCGCCAGGGGGACCCGGGCTCAAGCCGATTCTACCTCTCCCTGGAGGACGACCTGCTGAGGCTCTTCGGGTCGGAGAGGATCCAGGGGATCATGGAGAAGCTGGGCATGGAGGAAGGGGAGTCCATTGAGCACCCCCTTCTGACCAAGGCCATCGCCTCCGCCCAAAAAAAGGTGGAGGAACTCCACTTCGACATCAGAAAGCAGCTTCTGGCCTACGACAACGTGATGAACAGGCAGCGGGAGGCGGTCTACGCCGAGAGGCAGCGCATCCTCTCCGACGACAACGCCCTGGACCACGCCCGGGAAGTGATCGACGGCGTTATCGAGGACCTGCTTGAGCGGTACTTTCCCGAGGAGGGAGAGTCGGACCCGGCCCGGGCCAAATCAAGGCTGAAGGGCCTATTCGGCCCCGGCCTGGAGCCCTTCCTGGAGGGGGTGGACAACCCCCGGGACATGCTTCTGTGCAAGGACGACCTCAAGGCCGAGGTGCGGAGGCGTTTCGACGAGAAAATAAAATCCCTGGGCGAGGAGGAGAGCGGCGCACTGATGCGCTTTTTGATCCTCCACACCCTGGACAACGGCTGGAAGGACCATTTGCTGGCCATGGACGAGCTTCGGCGGGGGATCGGGCTGAGGGCCATAGGCCAGAAGGACCCGTTGCTTGAGTACCAGTTCGAGTCCTACAACCTCTTCCAGGAGATGATGGAACGGGTGAGGGAGTCGGTGGCGGAGCTTGCCTTCAGGGTGAGGGTGGCGTCGGAGAGGGGCGGCCCCTCAGGCGAACGGAGGGAGAGCCGGGAGTTTATTCTGCCCTTCGGTCCCGCAGAGGCAGGGGAGCCTGCCCGGAGAGGGGAGGGACCCGGGCAGCCCGTAAGAAAAGGGGCCAGGATAGGCAGGAACGACCCCTGCCCGTGCGGCAGCGGGAAGAAATATAAACACTGTTGCGGCGCCGGAAAGTGACGGCGGCCCGCTGTTGGGGGATGAGGGAATGAGCAAATTTACCCTAAGGGGAGCTCTGTTGTTTGTACTGTTCGCGGCGGTTTTTATTGTAAGTTCCGCAGGCGCCGCATCCGCGGCGGTCTATTCGCCGGATATCTCCCGCATGATCCAGGAGAGCCCCTATTTTACCGAGCACGAGGGCGCCAACGGGGTAATCTGGCTTAAGGAGAGCGACTACTCCCTGCGGGCGGACGGCGCCATGGTCCGCAGGATGAACCTCGTAATCCTGGCCAGGCGCGGAATCGATGAAAAATGGACCCGGTGGAGCTTCCCCGTGCCGGATGGGGGTTCGGTCAAGGTACTGTCCGCTTCCCTTTACGACCCGGGGTCGGGGCGGATTTTAAGCCCCGTCCTGCCCAGGACGGCGGAGCAGAACGGAGCGGCCTTCACCGAGGCCATGTTCCCCGATCTTCAGGAGGAGTTCATAATTGTGCTCTCCGTTGAGGAGATCCTGCCCAGGGTCTACGCTGCGGAGGACTTTCTGTGGGTCAGCGAGGAGCTGCCCCTTTGGGAGCAGAGGGTGACGGTGAACGTGCCCGCCGGGATGGAGCTGTATGTCGAGTCCCGGGGCGCGGGGGAGCCGCGCAGAATCAGGGGCGAAGGCGGAGAGCGGTACGAATGGCAGATAGTCAATAATCCCGCCTGGAGCGGCAGAACCCTTAAAGCGGACGACCGGGGCTTCATTTCCTTCAGCACCAGGAAGGGGACGGAGGCCCTGGCAAGAAAACTTGCGTCCCTGGAGGGCGTCCTCACGCCTCCCGCCCCGGCGGCTGTCCAAAAGACGGCCTCCCAGGGGACGCCTTTGAAGACGGGACAGAGCGTTATCGACTGGGTCAACAGGGCCCCCGGCTTTCCGGCCCCCTTTCCTTCCAACTATGTAAGGAGCGAAATTCCGCAGGAAGGCCCATGGACGGAGTGGGAGAAGACCCTCCTGCTGTACCGGTGGATTCGCAGGGCGGGCTGGGAGAGCAAACTTCACTGGCTGGGGG
>JAAYQT010000394.1 GCA_012519165.1 Synergistaceae bacterium | reverse complement strand
GTGCTGGCGGTGAGGGGCTGGGCGTTTTCGAGCCCCGGCCCGCCCGCCGTGGAGTAGCGGACGTGCCCTATGGCGCAGGAGGTCTTTTCCGCAGACAGCTCCTCCTGGTCGAGGGCCAGGTGAACAAGGCCCTCCCCCTTTGAGGAGGACACGCGGCCCTCGCTGTTTACCCACGCCACCCCCGCCGACTCCTGTCCTCTGTGCTGAAGGGCGAAGAGGCCAAGGTAGACCTCCTCCAGGACTTTCTGTCCCCCGGGGGAGTATGCGCCGAAGACTCCGCACATTCAGCGGTTCCCCCGGAGCCCGGCCAGCTCCTCCAGGGTCAGGTTGAAGGCCCCCTCCACCGAGAGGGAGTTACCCCCGGCCCGGCCCAGTTCCAGAAGAGGGTAACCGCTCCAGATGCCCCTGAAAAGGGGCAGTTTTGAAACGGGAACGGCGTACAGGGCCCTGGCCCCTCCTTCGCCGAACAGGACTACGTCCTTCCTGGTGGGGACGGGGAGGGACAGCTCCGCGCCCACGCCGCTTTCGACGCAGTCCGTTACCAGGGCTGCTGCAAGGCCGCCTCCGGCAATTGCCCGTCCGCTGCGGGCGGCATGTTTTCCGGCGGTCTTAAGGGCTCTCTCGGCAAAGTCCTTCTCCGCGTCCCCGGAGAACATGAGGGGTCGGCCTCCGCCGTCAATGCCCAGGGATCGGATGTAGTGGCTTCCGGCGAGGGATGCATTGAAGGGGCCTACCATTATGATCATGTCCCCTTCGGCCCACCCGCCTGCCGGCAGGAAGTCCTCCGGCGAGGGGACAAGCCCCACCGTACCTACCACCGGGGTGGGGTAGATGCCGCCTGCGGGCGATTCATTGTAAAGGCTCACGTTGCCCGAGACCACGGGGCAGGAGAGGGCTGAAGCCGCCTCGGCGATCCCCTTTACGCACTCCCCGATCTTCCACATCTGGAAGGGTACCTCCGGGGAGGGGAAGTTAAGGCAGTCGGTGAGGCCGAGGGGTTCGGCTCCGGCCACAGACAGGGCCCGCACCGTCCGGGCCACCGTCTCCGCCCCGCCTCTGAAGGGGTCGAGGCCGCACTTCCAGGGGTCCGCGTCCAGTATCATGGCGACCAGGGAGTCTCTTCCCTCAATTTTAATTGCGCCTACGGGCCCGCCGGGGCCCTTGAAGGTGTTTCCCTGAACGGAGGAGTCAAACTTGGAATAAAGGGCCTCCTTGGAGGCCAGGGACGGAAGCTTCATAAGGGTCTCCAGCGCGCGGTTCCAGTCTTCCGGCAGGGGAAGGCCGTCCAGGTCGAAATTCCACCCCTCTTCGAAGCCCGCCGGTTTTTCCGACGGCCACTGAACAGGGGGGCACCCGTCGGCAATTAACTTGGCGGGCAGGGCGGCTACGGTTTCGCCGTTGAAGAGGATGGAGTAGCCCTCCTCTTTAGTGGTCTCGCCTATGACTGCGCAGGGCAGGTCCCACCTGGCCGCCACCGAGGCCGTCTCCTCAAAGTGTTCCGGTTTTACTATCAGGAGCATCCTCTCCTGGGTCTCGGAGAGGGCGATCTCCCAGGGTTCCATGGCCTCCTTAAGGGGGACCTTTTCGAAGTGGAGCTTCATGCCCACGCCGCTCTTGGCCGCCACCTCGCTTGACGAGGAGGTTATGCCCGCCGCGCCCATATCCTGCATACTGACGATGAGGCCCCGTTCGTTAAGCTCAAGGCAGGCTTCGATCAGCCTTTTTTCCATGAGGGGATCGCCGGTTTGAATGGAGGTCACTGAACTTGCCGCATCCTCGGCCAGCTCGACGGAGGCGAAGGCCGCCCCGGCAATGCCCTCTTTACCGGTTTTGGACCCAAGGATCACCACAAGCTGGCCGGGGAGGGCCGTCTTGGAACTGACTATCCTTTTTATTTCGACTATCCCCAGGCAAAAGGCGTTGACCAGGGGGTTTTCATTATATCGGCCGTCGTAGACAGTTTTTCCGCCCACGGCGGGGACTTCCACGTCCCTCCCGTAGTCCGCCATGCCGTTTACCGCTTCCGAGGACAGAAACCCGGTCCTCGGATGGGACGGTTCGCCCAGGAAGAGGCCGTCCATTACTGCAACGGGTCTGGCCCCCAGGGCCATAATATCCCGGATAACTCCCCCCACTCCCGTGGCTGCGCCGTGATAGGGCTCCACCGCCGAGGGGTGGTTGTGGCTCTCCGCCTTGAAGGCGGCGCCGAGACCTTCGCCCAGGTCAACTATCCCTGCGTTTTCACCGGGACCCAGGACTACGGACGGGCCCTTTGAGGGAAACAGCCTCAGAAGATGTTTAGTGGACTTGTAACTGCAGTGCTCCGACCACATGACGCCCAGGATTCTTAGTTCGCAGTCGTTCGGTTCCCTTCCCAGGGCCGCCTTTGCGGCGTCGAACTCCTGCTGCCTGAGGCCGTACTTGCTTAAATCCATATAGAAAACCTCCTTTTTCATGCCTGCTTTTTCCTCTCCCGCATTCGAAAGCGGCGGGGGAGAAAGCGCTTCTTACTTCCCGCTCCCCGAGATTCTTCTCCAGATCTCTTCGTAGGCGCCCAGCACGTTGCCAAGGTCCTTTCTGAAGCGGTCTTTGTCCAGGCGGTCGTTGGTGTCCCTGTCCCAGAAGCGGCAGGTGTCGGGGGAAATTTCGTCAGAGAGGAGGAGGTTGCCCTCGCCGTCGGTCCCGAACTCGAGCTTGAAGTCCACCAGGACTATACCGAGGGAAAGGAAATATTCCGACAGCAGGGAATTGACCTTGAGGGTTATTTCCTTTATTTTATTAAGCTGTTCCTCTGTGGTCCATCCGAAGAGAAGGGCGTGGTCTTCGGTGATAAGGGGGTCGCCAAGGGCGTCGTCCTTCAGGCAGAGCTCAATAAGGGGACGGGGGAGCCTAATGCCCTCCTCCACGCCAAGGCGCTTGCAGAGGGTGCCGGTTGTGATGTTTCTGGCTATTACTTCTACGGGTATGATCTTTACTGCCCGCACCAGCTGGTGGATTTCGTCTATTCTGCGGATAAAGTGGGTGGGGATTCCGTGTCCGGCCAGGTACTCGAAGAGAGCGGAGCTTATGAGGTTGTTAAGCCTTCCCTTTCCTTCTATGGAGTCCTTCTTGGCCGCATTGAAGGCCGTGAGGCTGTTTTTATACTCTACCAGGTAGACTGAGGGGTCGTCGGTGGTCCAGATCTTTTTCGCTTTCCCTTCATAAAGAAACTCTTTTTTTTTCATGGGTTCACCTCCGGGAGATTATGCTAACATTATTTATTAAACCCAAAAAAATGTCAACGTAAAACCGCCGTCTTAAGGAGGATTGACCCCCTTGTGCCGGGCCGTATATTTTAGGGCCCCGGTCGGTTATAATCTACCGGCAACATTTTTTATATAAGCAAAACTAAAGGACCCCTGCAAAAGGGGCCGCTTTGCCTGATAAAGGTTTGTGCGGCTGAAGGAAGGAGAACGCCATGAACCAGCAACGGATACGCAACTTTTGCATTATCGCCCATATCGACCACGGAAAGTCCACCATGGCCGACAGGCTTCTGGAGAGCACCAGCACCGTCGGCTTAAGGGATATGAAGCAGCAGGTCCTCGACTCCCTGGAGCTGGAGCGGGAGCGGGGGATCACCATTAAGCTGGTTCCCGTGAGAATGGAGTATAAAGGCAGGGACGGGGCTCACTATGTTCTTAACCTGATAGACACCCCGGGTCACGTTGACTTTGGCTACGAAGTATCCCGCTCCCTGGCGGCATGCGAGGGGGCCCTCCTGGTGGTGGACGCCACCCAGGGGGTGGAGGCCCAGACGCTGGCCAACGCCTATATGGCCGTGGACCAGGGCCTTGAGATTATCCCCGTCATCAACAAGATCGACCTGCCCTCATCCAGGCCGGACTACGTCATAAAGGAGATTGAAGACGTGGTGGGGCTGGACTGCGACCAGATAATCCTGGCCAGCGCCAAGGAGGGGAAGGGAATCCCCGAAATACTGGAGCAGATTGTGGAAAAGGTGCCCCCTCCCTCCGGGGATGAAAACGCCCCCCTCCAGGCCATGATCTTCGATTCAGTCTACGACAACTACAAGGGCGTTATCTGCTACATAAGGGTGGTAAACGGGACCATCCGCCCCGGCCAGACCATCCGTTTCATGGCCGCAGGGGGCGTCTTCCCCGTGGAGGAGGTGGGGGTCTTCCGCCCAGGTTTCGAGCCCTGCGAAAAACTTGGCCCCGGCGAAGTGGGCTACATGGTCTCCAACATCAAGACGGTGGCCGAGGCCCACACGGGGGACACCATAACCGACAACTCCCGGCCCGCGTCCGCGCCCCTGCCGGGCTACAGAAAGGTAAAGCCGGTGGTCTTCTGCGGCTTCTACCCCGTGGAGAGGGACGACTACCCCCAGCTGCGGGACGCCCTGGAAAAATTAACCCTCAACGACTCGTCCATCGACTTTGAGCCGGAGACGTCCGTGGCCCTGGGCTTCGGCTTCCGTTGCGGCTTTCTCGGCCTGCTTCACATGGACGTCTCCAAGGAACGGCTGAGGCGGGAGTTCGGAGTTGAGCTGGTGGCTACCGCCCCCAACGTTATTTACGAGGTAAAAACCAAGAGCGGCGAGGTCATAGAGGCTCACAGGCCCTCCGACTTCCCCGAAGTGGGGGATATTGACGAGGTCAGCGAGCCGGTGATAAAAATCTCCCTCTTCGTCCCCACCGAGTACGTGGGCAAAGTAATGCAGCTGTGCCAGGACAGGCGGGGGGTCTACGTCTCCATGGACTACCTGGCCCCGGACAGGGTGAGGATAGTCTACGAGCTTCCCCTGGCGGAGTTCATCATAGACTTTCATGACAAACTGAAATCCCAGACCAGGGGGTACGCCTCCCTGGACTACGAGTATATCGGCCTTAAGCCCGCCGACCTTGTGAGGGTGGACGTGCTGGTGAGCGGCGAGGCGGCGGACGCCTTCTCCTTCATCTGCCACAGGGACGCCGCATACCACAGGGGCCAGGCGGCGGCCAGAAAGTTGAAGGAGCTGATCCCCAGCCAGCTTTTCGAGGTGCCTATCCAGGCCTCCATCGGCAAAAAGGTAATAGTCCGCCAGAACGTGAAGGCCCTGCGGAAGGATGTGCTTGCCAAGTGCTACGGCGGAGATATTTCCAGAAAGAGGAAGCTCCTGGAAAAGCAGAAGGAGGGCAAAAAAAGGATGAAGCAGATCGGCAGGGTCTCCATACCCCAGGAGGCCTTCCTGGCCTTTCTGCAGTCCGAGGAGGATGACGATTAGACCTTTGGAACGGGCGGAGTTTGAGTCCTTCCCGGCCGTCCCGGGGGGGCCTTTTTCGGTCTACGTCCACATTCCCTTCTGCCTCCGCAAATGCCCCTACTGCTCCTTCTTCAGCCTTCCGGCAGAAGCGGCGCCGTCTATGGGCAGCTACCTTGAAAACTTGAAGAGGGAGGCTCTCTGGTACGGCGCGTCCCTCCCGCCGGGCGCCCGGGGGGAGACCCTCTATTTCGGGGGAGGTACCCCGACCCTGGTAAGTCCGGATCAGTGGCGGGAACTCATACCCTTCCTGAAGGAGACCCTGAAAATTGCGGATGACGCCGAAGTTACCGCTGAGGCAAACCCCGAATCCCTGACGGAGGAGCGCTGCAGGGCCTGGAAGGAGACGGGGGTGACCAGGGTAAGCGTGGGAGTACAGAGCTTCAACGACGGCGAGCTTGAATTCCTCCGCCGCCCCCACGACGCCGGGAGGGCGGAAGAAGCGGTACTTTTGGCGGTAAGAGCGGGCTTTTCTGCAGGGGCGGACCTTATGTTCGGCCTTAAGGGGCAGACCCTCGGGTCCTGGGCGTCGTCGGTAAAAAGGGCCCTAAGCCTCGGGGTTGACCATCTGTCGCTTTACCAGCTGGCAATCGACGAGGGGTGCGAGTGGTATTCCTCCCCGCCCCCCGGCCTCGCCGACGGGTACCGGATGTACCGGTGGAGCCAGTGGTACCTTCCCCAAAAAGGCTTTACCCAGTACGAGATAGCCAACTTTTCCCGACCCGGAAGGTTCAGCCGCCACAACTGCGCCTACTGGACCGGAACGCCCGTTATCGGACTGGGGGCCGGGGCCTGGGGTTTTTTGGGGGGAGTCCGGTATAAAAACGAACCGGACCTCGTCCTCTACGCCGACCTGGTTCTTGAGCGGGGACGGGGCGCAGCAGCCGCCGAGCGTCTGGAGGGGGAGGCGGCGGCGCGGGAGGCGGCGGTGCTTATGCTTCGGAGGAAACAGGGCATCCGTTTCAGCGATTTTACAGCCCGCTACGGCGGGGAAATTCTTGAAAAGATCCTGGATACCTTCAGGCGGGAAGTCCCCCGGAACTGCTACATTGAGAAAGACGGGGGCCTCTCCCTCACGAAAAAGGGAATGAGGGTGGCAAACGCCATCTGGAGCGCCATAATATGACGGACGGGAAGGGAGCCTCTCTTGTGGAGTATGGATTAATCAGGTTCGGTTCGGGAGAAGACAGCCTCGTGGAGGACGTGATGACGGCCCTGTCCAGGTTTGTCCCGCCGAGGCCCGCCAGGGGGTACACAGTGGAAGTTGCCGACTCCCTCAAGGGCGGTCTGTCGTTTATTGAGGACGAAAAACAGGCGGGCGGCCCTTCGTCAGGCGCGCTGCTGCCCCTGTCCAGGGTATATGTCTCCCTTGACGACGACGGAGGGCTTCTGCTGGTCGCCGCGGACGCCATGGAGGAAAGGGCGGGGTGGATAAGCCGCCACATAACCTCCCACCCCGGAAAATTTTTCAACGGCGTCATTGGCGCAAGCTACCCAGGAAGGGAGTGGACCCTGGTCGGGATAACCGCGCCCGGCTGGATGATCCTCTTTGACGAGGATCTGCCCCTGGCCGCCAGGGATCATTTTGACGACGACGTAAAAGTGGCCTACCTGCCGGCGGAGGAGAGGGCCTTCGACTACCTCACCCCTGACAGGACAACTGCCGAGGCCCTGTCCTTCCTGGCCGAGTATCTTCTCTCCTGCCTTCCCCTGCGGGAGGGGGAGGACTTTTAAACGGTCAGGATTTTATCCGACCCCAGGAGGGCGTCGGTGATTTCGAACATGTTCGAGATTACCCCCGCCCCTATGTCGGAAGTAATGCCGAAGTGGTTGGTGCAGGTTCCGCAGACCAGGATCTTCGAGCCCTTTTCCGCGAGCGCCGCCAGGTGTTCGCAGGAGGAGGTGTTATCCAGGGCCAGCTTTACGCCCTCGTTCATCAGGGCGACCACCCCGGGAGGGTCGGAGAGCTCGGCCAGAGTTCCCAGGAAGCTCTTTGCAAGAATTTCGCCGAGCATGGCGTCGTTGCCCCCGAAAACCTGCCTGGTGATAAGGAGGGCGGTCCCCCGGGAGGCGCTCTGTTTCGGCTGTTCGGACTTAACCTCCGGAACTTCCTTCTTAGCTGCTGCAGGTTCTTCCTTTTTTGCATCCTCCGCCGGGACTGAATCCTCCTTAACTCCCCTGACGATGATAGAGCCGTCCTCGTCCATCATCCGTATCCGAAAGCCGTTTTTCTCAAGGAAGCGCTGCACGTTGGATGCCGAAACAGGGTTGTCCAGAAGGACTTCCACCTCTTTGTCCCCCGCGTCAACACGGGCTTTAGTCATCATTACCGGCTGGGGGCAGTTCCTGCCCCGCGCGTCTATTGCTGCCATTTTTTACCTCCTGCGGGCCGATGTTTTGTTCAGTCTGTCCGGCTATTATAGGGTAGAATGGAGGACAGGGCAAAGTCGCCCTTATGTTTTTTTGAAGGCGGCTTGCATTTTTTCTTATAACTATTATTCCTCCGGGGGTGACTTTTGCGCCATGACGGCGAATTTTGCCAAAAAAAACAGTCTCCGCTCCATCCCGGCCATGGACTTACTTCTGGCCATGCCCGAGGTTGAACCCTACGTAAATGACCAGGGCAGGGAAGCGGTAAAAAAAGCCCTCGGCGAAGCGGTGGAACGCCTGAGGAAGAGGGTTCTTGCGGGAGAGGACCTGTCTCCCTCGGCGGAGTCGGTCTTTCAAATAGCCCTTCCCGTATTAACGGAGAGGTCCCTGGGCTCTCTCAGGCCGGTGGTTAACGGTACGGGGGTTGTTATTCACACCAACCTGGGAAGGTCCTGCCTGGCCCCAGGGGCAATTGATGCAGTCAGGTCTGCTGCAGGAAGGTATAGTACCCTGGAGTACGATCTGTCAGGCGGCGCAAGGGGGCACAGGAGCGACCATGTAGAGTGGCTTATAAAGGAGGCAGCGGAAGCGGAGGGGGCCCTGGTGGTGAACAATAACGCCGGGGCGGTGCTGCTCATGCTGGCGGGCCTCTGCTCGGGCCGGGAGGTGGTGGTGTCCCGCGGAGAGCTGGTGGAGATAGGGGGCTCTTTCCGGATTCCCGACATCATGGCCTTTTCGGGGGCAAAGCTGGCGGAGGTGGGGGCCACCAACAGGACCCACCTGAAGGACTACCGGGGCGCGATTACCGAAAACACCGCCGCCCTTCTTAAAGTTCACCCGTCCAATTTCAGGATGGAAGGTTTTACCGCCTCCGTTTCCAGGGAGGAGCTGGCGGGACTGGCGCGGGAGAAGGGGCTCCTGTTCCTTGAGGACCTGGGCAGCGGCGCCCTGGCGGACCTCGGGTCCCTGGGGCTTAGGGGCGAGCCTACCGTAGCCCGGTGCCTGGCGGAAGGGGTGGACCTGGTGAGCTTCTCGGGGGACAAGATGCTGGGCGGGCCACAGATCGGCGTGCTGGCAGGGAAGAAGAAGCTTGTGGACCAGCTTGAAAACTACCCCCTGCTCAGAGCTCTCAGGGTGGACAAAATGACCCTGGCCGCCTTCGAGGCCACGCTGCGGCTCTACCTTTCGGGGAAGAGCGGGGAGATCCCCACTCTGGCTATGCTGGGCCAACCGGGGGAGGCGTTGAAGAAAAGGGCGCTGCGGCTTGCCGCAAGGCTCAAAAAAATCCTGCCGCCGAAATCGGTCTCCGCAGTGGAAGCCGACGATGCCGTAGGGGGAGGGGCCTTCCCGGCAGAGAGGCTGCCGGGCTGGGCGGTCGCCGTTGCCCCCCCTGAGGGAAAGAGCGCGGGCGCCCTGCTGGCGGAGCTCAGAAACCGGCCCGTTCCCGTTATTGCAGGCGCCAGGGGGAACATGGCGCTGATCCACGTCCGCACCCTTCTTGACGGGGACGACCGGTTGATATGCGACGCCTTTGCGGCAATTTCGGGGAGGGAGTAGGGCCATGGAGACCAGGGAGATCTCCCTCGTCCTCGGCACGGCGGGCCATATCGACCACGGCAAGACCACGCTGGTTAAGGCCCTGACGGGGACGGACTGCGACAGGCTTGGCGAGGAGAAAAAACGGGGAATAACCATAGAACTGGGCTTCGCCCCCCTGGTCCTCGACGACGGCCGGGTGGTAAGCATGGTGGACGTGCCGGGCCATGAAAAATTTATCCGCCAGATGGTGGCGGGCGCGTCCGGAGTGGACGGCGTAGTCCTTGTCGTGGCGGCGGACGAAGGGGTAATGCCCCAGACCAGGGAGCATCTGGAAATTTTAAAGCTCCTGGGAATAAGGGACGGTCTCGTAGCCGTTACAAAGACGGACGCCGTGGACGATGAGTTTCTTGAGCTGGTAATAGAGGACCTGGGAGACTTCCTGAAAGGATCCTTCCTGGAGGGGAAGGCCATTGTACCGGTGTCGGCCAGGACCGGAAAAAACTTCCCGGCCCTGAAGGATGAACTGGCCCGGTTAGTGGACCGCCTGAAGCCCAGGCCGAGAAAGGGCCCTTTTTACCTGCCCGTCGACCGGTCCTTCCCGGTGGCGGGCTTCGGCGCCGTTGTAACCGGCACTGCCTACAGGGGACAGATAGCCCCCGGAATGGAGTCGGCGGTCCTCCCATCGGGCAGGGAGGGGAGGGTGAGGAGCGTCCAGGTGCACGGGACGCCGGTGGAGTCGGCGCAGGCGGGACAAAGGGTGGCGGTGAGCGTTGCGGGAATATCCTCCGAGGACCTTGCCAGGGGCGACGTTCTGTGCGCCAGGGGAGTCTACGGGGCGACCCGGTGCTTTGAGTGCGAGGTCACCCTGCTGGAGAGCGCAGCAGAACCCCTTCGCCACTGGCAGCGGATGAGGCTTCACATTGGCGCGTCGGACGTGGTGGCCCGGATAGCCCTTCTTGAGAGCGCCTTTCTTCAGCCGGGCGAGACAAGGCCCGCCCAGATTGTGACGGAGGAGGATGTTGTCTGCCTTGTCGACCAGCGGTTTATCATTAGAAAGTACAGCCCCCTGGAGACTATAGGCGGCGGAAGGGTTCTCCTTCCCTACGGGGTCAAGCCGAGGGGGAAAAAGGCCAGAAATGCCTGTTCGGCCAGAATACGCTCCCTTGCCGGGGCCGCGGGCCCTGAAGAACGGCTTCTGGCCCTGGCGGAATCCTTTGCCATGATTGACCTTTCAAAGGGCGCCCTTTATATCCAGGAGACCCTTGCCGATACGGCCAGGCTGGCCGAAAACCTGAAGCGTACGGAAAGGGCGGTCTTTCTTCAGGGTGAAAGGAAGCTTGTCCTCTCCAAAGACGGCTTTCAAAAACTGGCGGCCGCAGTGGAGGCGTACCTGGCGTCCTACCACGAGGCCTACCCCTCCCAGAAGGGAGCGCCCCCCGACGAAACCGCCCTCTCGGCGCTTAAAACCTTCGAACCAAGAACTGCCAGGGCCTTTCTGGAAGCCCTGGCCGCCGGGGGCTCGGTGGTCAAGTCGGAAGAGGGGCTTCTCAGCTTGAGCGGCTTTGAGCCGAGGGACGACGAGGCCTTTGAAAGACTGTCGTCCGCAGTTCTTGCCTTCTGTCGGGAGAGGGGATTTCAGCCTCCCCTCATATCGGAGGCTAAAGAGGCGGCCGCCGTCGGGGAGAGGGAGTTTTCCGCCCTTCTCAAGGGCATGAGGGAGACGGGGCTTGTCGCGGTGGTGGCAGGCGAGTTTCTTCTATCCTGCGATGTGGAGACGGACCTCCTCAAAATCCTTCTCCAGGAGAAGGACGGCATAACCATCGCAAGGGTAAGGGATATAACGGGCAGCTCCAGAAAATTTATACTTCCTCTGCTGGAGTACCTGGACGGGAAGGGGTACACCAGACGGGCCGGTGAAAAAAGGGTGCTCATGGCGTCCCGTCTTCCCAAGGCGGCGCTTCCGTCGTGAGGATTCTCCCGTCACCCTGCCGGGGAAACGGGCGTCCCGCGGGGTTGCCGCGATATTTGATATTTTTTCATATTTATGGTAAGATTTCTGCAACACGTATAAGGCTGGGAGTGACCCGAATGGCTACAATTTCCTCGATCCGCGAACAGATTGCACTCTACAAGGGATTGAAAGTCCGCTACAGGACAGCCAAAGGTCGCCGCAAGGTGGAGGAGCGCCAGGGGGTAATACTGGAGACCTATCCTAACCTGTTTACTCTTTACGTCGAATCTCAGGATAGCAAAGTTTCCTTCAGCTACGCGGAGCTTTTGACCCGGGAGGTTGAACTGGAACTTCTTTCCGGAAACAGAAATTAATTCCTTACCATACTTTGACACAAAAGCCCCGACGCAGGCTGCGGCGGGGCTTTTGTGCATGTCCGGCCAGGGAGGCAGACGATGTTCTATATCCAGTCCGACGGCAAGTTGAATATTTCACTCCGGGTTACGGGAAGAAGGCCGGACGGCTTTCATGAGATCAGGTCCGTTTTTTTTCGCCTGTCCGCCCTTGAATCATTGACAATTACGCCTCAATATGGTCATAATGTCAGGGATCTGCTCACCCTCTCCGGGGAAGAGGTTAAGGGCGAAAATATTCTGGAGAAAATTCTCCGCAGCGCAAGGCGGACATCGGATTTTCCCCCTCTTCACATTAACCTTGTGAAGAACGTACCCCCGGGAAGCGGCATGGGGGCGGGAAGCGGAAACGGAGCGGCCCTCCTCTCGTGGATTCACGCCTATACAGGGGGAAGCCTGCCCCGGCCCGAGGAGTTCGGGTCCGACATACCCTTTGTGTACGGCCGTGAAAAGTGGGCGAAGGTGAGCGGCAGGGGAGAGATTATAATCCCCGTTCTCAATCCGCCGGAGAATCCGGCGGTTGTGGTGGCTATGCCCAGATGGTCGGTATCCACAAAAAGCGCCTTCGCCATGCTGGCGGAGTCCCGGGGAGGGAAATTCCCCGTGACCCCCGGCGAAGGGGAGGCGGAGATTGAGGGGCTGCTGGAGGTTCTTGGAAGAAAGGGAAAGGCGGGGCTTCTCCCGAACGACTTTTTGCCCTCCCTCCTTAAAAATTACCCCGAATATCTGCGCTTTTTCGGGGCCTTTGAGGCCTGCGGCGCCTCGGCGTGGGGCCTTACGGGAAGCGGCAGCTCTGCTTTCGGGCTTTTTTACGACCGAAGCGGCGCGGGCGGCCTTTTCAGGGAGATGGCGAAGTGGGACAGTGTGCGAAAAATTTTTTATTTGGAGTGATTTAACATGAGAGGACAAAGAACTGACAGACTAATTAGGACTGCGGCGAGGTTTTTAACCTGTCCGTCGAAGCAGCTTTCCCTTACGTCCCTTGCAGAGGACTTCCTCGTCTCAAAGACAGTCATCAGCGACGACGTGTCCATAATAGACGAGGCCTTTAAAAGGGAGGGCATGGGGGGCATTAGCGTAGACCGGGGCAGAACCGGCGGGGCCTCCTTTCTCCCGAAGATGG
Source organism: Synergistaceae bacterium (assembly GCA_012519165.1). Lineage (GTDB taxonomy): Bacteria > Synergistota > Synergistia > Synergistales > Aminobacteriaceae > Aminivibrio. Next base: position 3,673 of record JAAYQT010000394.1, on the reverse strand, counting down.
CGCCCGAAATCCACGATAACCTCCTTAACGAAATTATCGGCCTCCTGAACAGCGAGGATCGCTTCCTTCCCGGCGGCCTTGTCTACTACAGCGACATCCTCTTTAACCCCCACTACGCCCTGCGGCTGGGCCACGCCATGGCGTCCATGTTCAGCGAGATGCGCCCCGACGTGGTAATGACCTCCGAAGTCAAGGGAATCCCCCTGGCTCTTTTCACCGCCCATTCCCTGGGAATCCCCCTGGCAGTGTGCCGCTTCAGAAACCGGGCGAGCGACGGGTCGGCGGTAACAGTCCACTACCCCACGAAGAACGGCGAAGTCAGGGCCATGTACATGGGCACAAAACAGCTGGAGAGAGGCAAGCGGGTTGTCATAGTGGACGACTTCATGCGCGGGGGAAGCACTGCGGCGGGCATGCTCCTGGTGGCCAAGGAGTTCGGCGCGGAGGTGGCGGGAACGGGCATCTTCATCGTCTCCTCAGAGCCCCAGGACAAAGCGGTAAGCTCCTACAAAGCCCTGCTGCGCCTCGACGGCATGGACGAGCGGCAGCCCAGGGTGTCCATGTGGGATTGACCGGCGACCGCCCCTGATATACAATCCCACTGACGGAAGGAGGTGTCCCCATCTCTCATGCGAGTATCTGTGATCAAGGAAGAATGCATTGGATGTGGTGTTTGCGCCCAGATCTGCCCGGAAGTTTTCACAATGGACGATGACGAAGGAGTTTCCAAGGTAATTCGCCCCGAAGGTGGCGACTGCGCGCAGGAAGCCGCCGACAGCTGTCCCGTTGCCTGCATAGTTATAGAGGACTGAATCGGCGCATTTTTTGGAAATACGGCGTGATCCTTGCTTTTTTATGGAGTAGGGGCGTATAATTGTCGTCGTTGCTTTTGGGGCCTATAGCTCAAGTGGTTAGAGCCACCGGCTCATAACCGGAAGGTTCCTGGTTCGAGTCCAGGTAGGCCCACCACGCAGACAGCCGTTTCCTTGCGAGGAAACGGTTTTTTTATAGGAGGGCAAGAGGAAATGCTTGTAAAAGATCTTCTCCGCAAGATTGACGGGGCGATTCCCTTCGAGTGGGCCGAGGAGTGGGATAATTCCGGGCTGCTTGTCGGAAGCCCCCGCAGCCCCGTTTCGGGAATTGCCCTGTCCCTGGACCCCGACCTGGAGTCCCTGAACTTTGCCCTGGCGAAGGGGTGTTCAGTTCTGGTAAGCCACCACCCCCTTCTCTTCTCCCCGGTCAGGAGGATCGATACATCTTTCGGGGCGGGGGAGTGCATTGCCTTCGCCATGAAAAACGATATCGCGGTTATAGCCGTGCACACGAACTGGGACTCGGCGCCGTCGGGGGTTAACGCAGTTCTTGCGGCCGCCCTCGGCCTTGAAGAGCTCCTGCCCCTTGTCCCGTCAGACAGGGGAGCCCGGGGAATGGGCGCGGCCGGAAAGCTTTCGTCCCCGGTCCGGTGTCTGGAGCTGGGTCAAAAGATCAGGGAAACCCTTAATCTATCCCGGCTGAACTTCTACGGCGACCCGGAGCGCCCCGTCGAAAGGCTTGCCCTCTGCGGCGGGTCGGGGGCCGCCCTTTGGCCTGAGGCCCTGAATTCAGGGGCGGACGCCTTTTTTACCTCCGACGTAAAATATCACGAAAGGCTTGAGGCCCTGGGCAGGGGACTCAACCTCTTTGTTGCGGACCACGGCGAGGCTGAATCCTTCTCCCTTGACGCCCTGGCGGAAACTCTGTCCGCCGCTTCGGGGCGGGAGGTCTTAGTGTACAGACCCCACAGGCCCTATCCTCTGGTCTTTGATTGACGGGGGCTTAACGGGTCTACTTTTCTGTTATTTCGACGCTTTTACTGTCTGGGATGAATCTCGGAAAAATGATATAATATATTGAGTTTTTTGCCGGTACTTCCGGCCAAATCTCCTTCGGAGGGAGCAGACTATGAAGCAGCGCGTATTCAGCGGAATGAGGCCCACGGGGCAACTTCACATCGGTCACCTTGCCGGGGCCCTGACAAACTGGGTCAAACTCCAGGAGGAACACGAGTGTTTTTACAGCGTGGTGGACTGGCACGCCCTTATGTCCGACTACGCAGACAGCTCCAAACTTGAGTCAAACTGCAGGGAAGTGGTTATCGACTGGCTCTCGGCGGGCCTCGACCCGGAGAAGTGCGTCATCTTTGTCCAGTCCCATGTTCCCCAGCATGCGGAGCTTCATCTGGCCCTCTCCATGATCACTCCCCTGGGGTGGCTTTACAGGTGCCCAACCTATAAAGAGCAGATCATAAACATGCAGAACAAAGACCTGAGCAACTACGCCTTCCTGGGCTACCCCGTCCTGATGGCGGCGGATATACTGCTGTACAAGGCGGGAATTGTCCCGGTGGGGGAAGACCAGAGCGCCCACCTGGAGATAACAAGGGAGATTGCCAGGCGGTTCAACGGTTTCTTCGGGGACGTTCTGATTGAACCCCAGATTCTGCTCACCCCCACGCCGAAAGTGCCCGGCACGGACGGAAGAAAGATGAGCAAGTCCTACGGCAACTCCATAAACATGGCGGACAGCTCCGGGGAAGTATGGAACAAGCTGCGTACCATGCTTACCGACCCGGCCAGGGAGAAGCGGACCGACCCGGGCAACCCGGACATCTGCCCTGTTTGGGATCTGCACAAGGTTTTTAACAACGATGAGGAGCAAAAAAAAGAGATCTACGAAGGCTGCAAAACTGCCGGCATAGGCTGCATCGACTGCAAAAAGATGCTTGCTGTCCACGTGGACCGGGTTCTGGCGCCCATCCGGGAGAAGAGGGCCTTCTATGAGGACAACCCCCGGCTGCTGGAGGATATTTTGCGGGAGGGCGCGGTAAAGGCCGGGGCGGCGGCCCGTATTACCATGGACGAGGTAAACTCCGCCATAGGGTTTGTCAGGAGAGGGTAATTCCATGAAGAGCGGCCTGAGCGATTTTCAGGCCGAGGTCAGCGGTTTTTCCGGCCCCTTTGATCTTCTCTGTTACCTGGTGGAAAACGGACGGCTTGAAGCGGCGGGGATTTCCGTGGGCCAGGCGGTAAGAATTTACGGCGCCTACCTGGCCAATACGCGCCATGTCTCCATGGCGGTGGTATCGGATTTTCTTGCCATGGCGGCGTCTCTTGTTTTAAGCAAGATAAAATCCCTCATTCCGGGTTCAAGGCCTACCTCCGACGAGGAGGAGACTTTCGGCGACGGCGAACCATCCGGGGAAGACGTGGAGGAGCGGCTCTCCCGGTACAGGCCCTACAGGACGGCGTCCGCTTTCCTCCGGGATAAAAAAGAGGAGCAGGACCTGATGTTCAGCCGGACAAATGCCAAAGAAGGCCCCGCAACCTGGGACTTGGGCGACCTTTACGGCTTGTGCACTATATGGTGGGACCTGCTGGAAGAGCTTAAGGGTTCTTCACCCCCCGGAGGCCCCGCTTCCGGCCGGAGTGAAGAGTGGGACGGCGCTCCCGCCCCCGTCCCCGATGAAGCGCAGATCGATATAAAGATGCTTGAGATAATGAAGGTCCTGGGAGAATCCTCCGGGGCCGCCTTCTCTTCTCTGGTTGAAAGAGGGAGTTCGGTCGGGGTTTTTGTCGTAACTCTTCTTGCCCTTCTGGAACTGTCCAGGAGAGGGGCGGTCAGGATCGTACAGAAG
>JAAYQT010000393.1 GCA_012519165.1 Synergistaceae bacterium | reverse complement strand
TGAGCATTTCGACAGACGCAATTAAAAAGATGCTTTTGGCCGGCGCCGAGCGAGTGATCGAGGCCCGGAACGAACTTACGGACATCGACTCCCGCTTCGGCGACGCCGATCACGGCATAACCATGGAGAAGATCATGACGGCCCTGGCCGGGGCGGTTCAAAGCTTCTCCGGCGAGGGAGGCGTGAAGGCCCTCATGGACGACGTGTCCATGGCCATTATGACTATCAACGGCGGCAGCGCCGTGCCCCTTTGGACGACCCTCTTCGACGGCCTGTCGGAAGGGGCGTCCTCTTCAGACGAGATGTCATTGGACGAGTTAAAGGCCATGTTCAGAAGAGGCCTGGAAGCCTTTAAGGCCCTGTCGAAGGCCAAGGTGGGCGACAAGACCATGACCGACGCCCTGGAGCCCGCTGTGGAGGTCCTGTGCGCGTGTAACGGCGGCCTGGCGGAAGTTATGAAGGCCGCAGCCGAGGGGGCGGAGGCGGGAGCTGCGGCCACGGTGAACTTTACCGCCAAATTCGGCAGGGCAAAGAGCTACGGCGAGCGCACCATCGGTACCCCCGACGCCGGCGCCATGTCCATGAAGTACTTTTTCCGGGGCCTTGCAGAGGGCGCCGGTGAATAACTAAACCCCAGGGAGAGGATGACAGTCATGAAGATGAAGAAGTTTATGAACGACCCTGCAACCCTTACTGCCGAGATGCTTGAGGGAATGGCCCTGGCCTGGGGCGACCTCCTGGAGGTTCTGCCGGGCAACCTGGTGGTCTCCAGGGCGCTGAAGGACGCAGACAGGGTGACCATAGTAACCCTTGGCGGCACAGGCCACGAGCCCGCCCTGTCCGGCTTCGTCGGCGAGGGCATGCTTGATATAGCCGTGGCCGGGGACGTATTCGCCGCCCCCAATCCCCAGAGCTGCTTCGAGGCCATAAAGCTGGCGGACAAGGGCAAGGGCGTCCTCTTCCTCGTGCTTAACCACGCCGGGGACATGCTCACCGGCGAAATGACCATGAAGATGTGCGCCAGGGCGGGAATGAACGTCCGCAAGGTGGTCACCCAGGAGGACATCTCCAATGCGCCCCGCTCCAACGCAGACGACCGCAGAGGCCTTGCCGGGGCCGTGCCCCTCTACCACATTGCCGCTGCCGCCGCCAGGGAGGGCAGGAGCCTGGACGAAGTGGCGGACCTTGCCCAGCGCTACGCCGACAGCATGGCCACCATTGCCGTGGCGGTGCGGTGCGCCACCCACCCTGCGAGCGGCGCCTCCTTCGGCGACTTGGGCGACGAGGACATGGAGATAGGCATGGGCCAGCACGGCGAGGGAGGCGGGGGCAGGCAGCCCATGAAGACCTCCCGGGAGACCATCGAGATCATGGCCAACGCCCTGGTAAAGGACATCCCCCTACAGAAGGGCGACAAGGCCTTCGTCATGGTGAACGGCTCCGGCGCCACCACCCTCATGGAGCAGTTCATCCTGTTCAAGGATATAGTCCGGTACCTTGAGGGCCTCGGCATAGAGGTAGTAGCCAACATGGTGGGCGAGATCCTCACCGTCCAGGAGCAGGCGGGCTTCCAGCTGAACATCGCAAAGTGGGACGACGAGTTCCTCCGCTACTGGAATACCCCGGCCCGGACCATGGCCTTCGCCAGGTAGGGCAGAAATGGCCGACCATACCGGAAACAGGGCCGGGAAGGACTATTGGCTCGAAACGCCCCCGACTCAGGCAGGCTTCCACGTGAAGGGCCTCGCCCACTGCTCCTGGGGCATGAAGAACCGACTCTCCCGCCTCTTCCGCCCCTCCTCGGGCAACACAGTGATGCTGGCCTTCGACCACGGCTACATCATGGGCTCCACTGCGGGGCTCGAGAGGCTGGACATAGTCATCGAACCTCTGCTGCCCTACGTGGACGTCCTCATGGCCACCAGGGGCGCCCTCCGCACCTGCGTATCCCCCGATACGGATAAGGCCCTGTGCGTCAGGGCCACCCACGACGCCTCAGTTATGTTTGAGGATATGAGCGCCGGGGGAGGGGCGGGGCTCGACTTTGACGACGCAATCAGGATGAACGCCTCCGCCCTGGCGGTGCAGACCTTCATCGGAGCGGCGGGGGA
>JAAYQT010000392.1 GCA_012519165.1 Synergistaceae bacterium | reverse complement strand
AAGAAGGACTTGTCCACAAAGGCAAAGCCTGCAAAAGATACCAGGGTCATCGCCGCTACCGCCGCAAGAACCATCTTCCGCCTGGACAGACAGAAGGAGAGAAAGGCCCGGTAGCTTCGGTAAAAACGGCTGCCGTAGGGGTCGGAGGCCTCTTCGGCGGTATTGCCCTTCAGAATGGCCACTGCCGCCAGAGGGGTTACTGTAACTGCCAGAGCCCAGCTGAGCAGAAGAGAGATGCTTACCACCTGGAATAGGCTCCGGCAGAATTCCCCCGTGCTGTCCGGCGACAGACCGATGGGGGCGAAGGCAATGGCCGCAATGATGGTGGCCCCGAGAAGGGGCGCCTGGGTCTGCTTTACCACCTCCACCGCAGCCCTCCGTCCGTCCTGCCCCTCCTGCATCCGCACCAGGATACCGTCGGCCACCACTATGGCGTTATCCACAAGCATTCCCAGGGCGATGATGAGGGCCCCCAGGGAGATGCTGTGGAGGTCGATGCCCAAAATTCTCATTGCAACAAAGGTGGCCAGGATGGTCAGCAGCAGGATGAAGCCTATGAGGAGGCCGCTCCGGAAGCCCATGAAGACGAGCAGGATGCCTATGACTATGACCAGGGCCTCAAGCAGGTTTGTCACAAAGTCCCGGATGGAATCGGCCACCGTGTCGGGCTGGTAGTAGATAAGGCCCAGCTCCATGCCCAGGGGGGTGCGGCTTTCAAGCTCCGTTATCCGCTTGTGGACCGCCTCGCCTATGCGTATGACGTTGCCCCCCTCCACGTTGGATATGCCTATCCCGAGGGCGGGCCTGCCGTTGTACCTCATGGCGGACATGGGGGGGTCCATGTAGCCCCTGGTTATCTCCGCAAGGTCGCCGAGGCGAATGGAGCGTCCGTCCCCTCCCCTCAGCAGCATGTTTGACAGGGAGTCCACCGACGAGAAGTACCCCGTGGGAGATATACGGATACGCTCCGGGCCCACCTCCGCAGAACCTGCCCCTGCCACTGCGTTCTGGGCCTGCAGAAGGCCGAAGATCTCCCCTGTTCCGATGCCGAGCCGGGCCATCCGGGACCGGTCCACCTCCAAAAAGATGGTCTCGGGCTGAATGCCCGCGATTTCCACGTTGGCCACCCCCTCCACCAGCAGCAGCTCCCGGCGGAGGAAGTCGGCGTGATCCTCCAGCTCCCTGTAGGTGTACCCGTCGCCGGTGAGGGCGTAGTAGACGCCGAACACGTCCCCGTAGTCGTCATTTACCCTGGAAGGCCCCGCCCCCGGAGGCAGGGAGCTTTGAACGTCCGCCACCTTGCGGCGGAGTTCGTCCCATATCTGGGGCAGCTCCCGGGCCGTGTAGACGGGCTTGATGTCCACGTAGACCATGGACAGGCCCTCCCTGGACAGGGACCGGACCTTGTCCGTCTCACCCAGCTTTTGGGCGGCGGACTCAATGTGGGCCGTGACCTCGTTCTCAACCTCCAGGGGGGAAGCGCCGGGGTAGGAGGTTATTATCACCGCCGTCTTGATGGTAAAGGCCGGGTCCTCCAGCTTGCCGAGACCGGTGTAGGCCCACACTCCCCCCAATACTATGAGAAGGGTGAAAAACCATGTCACCGTGCTCTTGCGAATGGAAAACTCTGCAAGGTTCATGGCTCTTACCTAGCTTCCGGGAGGTGTATAGAGAGTCACCGGGTCGCCCTCCATCAGCAGGGAGACCCCCGCAGTTACGATTCGGTCGCCGGGGGCGGCCCCCTTCACGAGGGCCATGCCGCCCCTGTAGCCCGTCACCTCCACCGGAATCTTTTTGACAAAAAGACTTTCCGTTCCCTCCACCCGCCACACAAAGTGGCCCGTCCCCTCCCCTCCCATGACGGCGTTTGCGGGCAGCTCGGCGTCGGCCCTCCCGCCCCCTGCAGGCCGGGGGATTAATACATCCGCAGTCATGCCGGGCAGCACCGTTATGCCCTCCGGCACCGGGAGGGAGAAGCTAACCGAGTAGGTCTGGGTTACGGGGTCCGCCTGGGCGGAGGCCTCCTTGTAGGAGAGGGGGAAGCTGACGCCGGGCAGGGAGGCGAACCGGGCCTCCATTCCGTGAATGCTGTCCCTGGGCGTCTGCAGCACCAGGGTCTCGGGGACGGAGATGGTCACCTCCAGGGCGGCAATGTCCTGAAGGCTTACGATGGGCTGGTCCCGCTGGACGCTCTGGTTGTTGTCGGCGTATCGGTCAATGACCACCCCGGCGAAGGGCGCCTTCAGCGCCGTGTCCGCGAGGGCGTTTTCCGCCGTTTTTACCTTGGCCTCAATTCCCTGGATGGTGAACTCCATGGCGGCCAGGTCTTCCGCCCTGGAACCGGTGCGGCCCGCCGACAGCTCCTGGGAGGCCGCCTGGTAGGCCATGCGGGTAACCTCGTAGGCGGTCTGGGCCTTTTCGTACTCCGACCGGGACATGCCCCCCGCCTTAAACATGTTCTCCACCCTGTCCAGTGTGGCCTTGGCGTCGTTCATCTGGGCCCGCGCGGAGTTCACCTTTGCCGATAGCATGGCGATCTCCTCCTTGCGGGCGCCGGACTTCATTGCGTCCAGCCTGGCCCTTGCGCTGCCCAGCTCGCTTTTGGCGTTGGCAAGCTGCACCTCGAAGTCCCGGGGGTCGAGGCGGGCCAGGAGGGCGCCCGGCTCGGCGAAGCTGCCCTTAACTGCGGGAAGCTCCACTATCTGTCCCGATACTCTAAAGGCCAGGTCCACCTTCTGGGAGGCCTGAACCCTGCCGGGAAATATCCTGGGGCCTCCCCCGCCGGAGGCGGCAATCACCGCCGTCTTAACGGGACGGGCTAACCGGGGTACTTCCGCCTGCTTTCGCTTTTCCGGAACGGCCCCCCAGAACAGGTAAGCCGCGCCCACCGCCGCCGCAACCATAATCGCGGCCAGCGTCCGGGTCTTAAGAAGCCTTATTTTCACAGCTATGCACCTCTCCTTGCCGGATGATCAGTT
>JAAYQT010000391.1 GCA_012519165.1 Synergistaceae bacterium | reverse complement strand
TCTCGGGCGTGACCAGCGACAACAACCAGATGAGGGTGAGCATTTACAGCCTTCCCAGGTCCATGGAGGCCATGAGCGCCCTGTTTAAGGGCCTGGCCGAAGAGGACGTGAACGTGGACATGATCTCAACCGTAAACGAAAATGGCTGCGTCCACCTAACCTTTACCGTGGTGGACGCCAGGGAGAAGGCGGTGCTCAAGACCATAAGGGAGACCCTGGCCCCCTGGCAGGGGTGGTCGGTGTCCGAGGACCGGAACGTGGTCAAGGTATCGGCAGTGGGGGTGGGGATGAAGTCCGCCCCCGGGGTGGCGGCAAGATTCTTTGACGCCCTCTGCCGGAGCGGGATACAGATGCTTGGCACCACCACGTCGGAGATCAAGATATCGGCCCTCGTGGCCAGGGAGGACGGCGACGAAGCCCTCCGCGCCCTGGTGGACGAGTTCGGCCTGGCGGGGTGAGGGCCTTGCTCTCCCCCGTCTACTCCTCCTGGCCCCTGTCGGTGGACCGGGCGGAGGGAATTAAAATCTGGACCGACAAAGGAGTCTTCCTGGACGGCTTTGCAGGCATAGGCGTCCTTCCCCTGGGGCACTCCTACCCGGACGTATTAAGGGCCATAGGGGAGAAGGCCGCCAGGTACGTCCACCTCTCCAACTTCTTCCTGGACCCCGACGCCGGGGCGGTGGCAGAGCAGCTTGCGTCCCTTGCGGGGAGGCCCGGAGAGGCGTACTTCTCAAACTCCGGCGCCGAGGCCAATGAGGCGGCCCTAAAGGCCATAAAAAAGCACAGGAAGGGCCTTATAGTCTCCTTTGAGGGCAACTTCCACGGGCGCACCCTGGGGTCCCTCTCCGTCACCTGGGGGCCCGCCATGAGGAAGCCCTTCGAGCCCCTGGTACCGGGGTGCGTCTTTCTGCCCCCCGACGGGGAGGCGCTTTTAAAGTTCGCGGGGGAGAACGAAGTGGCGGCCGTATTCCTGGAGTGCGTACAGGGGAACAGCGGCGTACATCTCCTGAAGGACGGCCTGGCGGAGGCGGCCCGAGAGCTTCAAAGGAAGGAGGGAGTCCTGCTGGTGGCGGACGAAATCCAGGGAGGCCTGGGCAGGACGGGGAAGCCCTTCTCCTACATGCACTGGGGCCTTGAGCCGGACATAATTACCGTCGGCAAGGGAGTGGGCGGCGGCCTGCCCCTGGGGGCGGCCCTGTTCTGCGGCTGGTCCCCCTTCGGGGCGGGCGACCACGGTTCCACCTTCGCCCCGAACCCCCTCTCCCTGGCGGCGGGGAAGGCCACCCTGGCCCATATAAATGCGGATTTCATTGCAGAAGTCGCCCGCAAGGGGAAGGCCTTCATGAAGGCCCTGGCGGGGCTGCCCTGGGCCCTTGAAGTCCGGGGCAAAGGCCTCATGATCGGCGCGGGGGCGAGGGACGCCTCCGAAGTGCAGAAAAAGGCCTTCGAGCGGGGCGTTCTGCTGAACGTTGCAGGAGGATCGGTGCGTTTTCTGCCCTCCCTGGCCGCCACCGGCGACGAGCTGGCCGAGCTGGCCGACCGGCTCCGTTTTTAAAGGGCGCTCTTGTCCGACAGGTGGACGGTGAAAGCGCCCCGGTCGGCAAACCCCGCTCCCCGGTAGAGGGGGGCGCCCATGGGAGAGGCCTGGAGGGCCATGGCGCCGCACCCCGCCCTGCGGGCCTCTCCCAAGACAAAGTCCAGCAGCGCCGACCCCAGGTTTTGCCGTCTGAAGGGGGGCGTTATGGAAAAATAAAAAAGCCCCGCCGTATCGCCCCCCAAAACTACCATGGCCGAACCGGCTGCGGCTCTGCCGCTTCGGAGGGTTACAAGGCGAAATTTGTCCGCCGACGGCCCCGAGGCCATGGCCTCGGCGAAGGACATAAAGGCCCCCAGATGCTCCGGCCCCGAACCGAACCCTTCCAGGGAGGCTGCGGCCCACTCGTCGGCCTCTGAAGAGTTTCCGCAGATAACAAACTCAAGGTCCCGCCTTTCGGGCATCCCCTCCCGCCCCTCAAGGGAGAGGGCCATGGCGGGAGGGGAGCAGTGGTAGACCATTCCCTCCCCTGCAACGAGAGAGCTCTCTGCCCCGGCAAGCGGGCCCGGGGGGATCCACCAGGAAAAGGGCATGCCTTCTGACGCGAAGAACTCCCGGGCGGTTTTAATCATTTTCTTTACGTCCCCTTCGCCGGTCCTGAGGGCGTAGTTCTGGTCGGCGATGGCGCATCCGGTTGAGACTAAAAGAACGCCGTCCTCCTCTTCGGTACGGCAGGGGCCAAGGCCGCCCCAGAGCCGCAGGGCCGTCTCAAAGACGGGTACGGCCGGGTTCATTCCCGTATTGCTTTCACAGTTCATGAAATTCCTCCGGAAAAAGCTTTTTGTGAGATAATTATACGTTAAAGCCCGAAACCGGCCAAGGCGGCTCTGCTACGGCCGCCCGAAGGAGCCGGTTTGAAATTGCGCCAGAAAAGGAGGCAGATTTTATGCAGTACCGCTCCATGCCCGGAACCGGGGATAAGCTATCGGTCCTCGGCTACGGCTGTATGCGTCTTCCCCTGGACGGGGAGGGCAGAATCGACGAAGAGAGGGCGGTTCGCCTTGTGCGGAGCGCCATCGACAGGGGGGTCAACTACATTGACACCGCCTACACCTACCACATGGAGGAGAGCGAACCCCTGGTGGGCAGGGCCCTCCGGGACGGCTACCGGGAGAAGGTCTTCCTGGCCACCAAACTGCCCTCCTGGCTGGTGGAGGCCCCCTCCGACATGGACCGCTTCCTGGAAGAGCAGCTGGCCCGCCTGCAGACGGACGTGATCGACTACTACCTGGTTCACTCCCTTAACGCCGAGCGGTGGGAGAACATGAAAAAACACGGCTTCGCCGCCTTTCTGGACAGGGCCCTGGCCGACGGCCGGATCCGCCGGGTCGGCTTCTCCTTCCACGACCAGCTTCCCCTCTTTAAGGAGATAGTGGACGCCTACCCCTGGAACTTCTGCCAGATCCAGTACAACTTCATGGATACGGCCTACCAGGCGGGAGAGGCGGGCCTTAAGTACGCTGCCGGTAAGGGCCTCGGCGTGGTGATCATGGAGCCGCTGCGGGGGGGAAACCTGGCCAGGAACGTGCCGGAGGTCATCAGTTCCATCTGGGCGGAGTCGCCGAAAAAAATCTCCCCTGCGGGGTGGGCCCTCCGGTGGCTGTGGAACCAGCCGGAGGTGTCGGTGGTCCTTAGCGGCATGACCACGGAGAGCGACCTGGAGGACAACCTGGCGTCGGCGGAGGAGGGGATTGAAGGCTCCATGACGGAGGCGGAGCTCGGGCTGGCAGCCAGGGTGCGGGAGGAGTACAAGAACAGGATGAAGATCCTCTGCACAAATTGCCAGTACTGTATGCCCTGCCCCCACGGGGTGAACATCCCCGAGTGCTTCAACCGCTACAATATGGCCTTTATGTTCGATAACCTGGAGCAGGCCAGGGCCACCTACCCCGTTTTCCTGAAGCCGGAGGCCAGGGCGAGCGCCTGCGTAAAGTGCGGCGAGTGCGAGGAGAAGTGCCCCCAGAACCTGGAGATCAGGGACCTGCTGGAGGACGTTAAGGCCCTGCTTGAGGCCGAAGGTTAGCCCCCATGGGCGGGCGCGGAGGGAGACCTGACGGGCCGTGAGCGGCTACCGGTTTCTTTCGGGCCGGGGGCGCTTCAGGTCCAGGGTCATCGTGCTGGGGCTTGCAGCGGGCCTGGCGGCAGGAGCGGCCTCCGCCCTCTACCGGGGGCTTGTCGCAGCCGGGGAGGGCTTCGCCGTCGCCGCCCTCACAGGAGGACTGTCCCTTCCCCTCCCCGCCCTCATCCCCCTCTGGGCCGCCGGGGCCCTGGTACTTGGCAAGCTGCTGGAGTGGGAGCCTATGGCCTCCGCCAGCGGCATTCCCCAGGTGCAGGGGGAGCTCATGGGCAGAATGTCCATGAGCTGGTACAGGGTGCTGGCCGCAAAGCTGGCAGGAGGCGCTCTGGCCGTAGCCCTGGGCCTCTCCCTGGGAAGGGGGGCGCCTTCTATCCAGATAGGCGCGGCTGCCGGTAAGGGTACGGCCGAAGCCTTTAAAGAGGGCAGGGCGGAGAGGGGGCTCTCCCTGTCTGCGGGGGCGGCCGCCGGGTTTTCGGCCGTCTTCAACGCCCCGCTTTCCGGCGTGATCTTCGTACTGGAGGAGATTCATAAGAGCTTCTCCGCGCCCCTTCTCCTGTCCGCCATGATGGCCTCCCTGGCGGCGGACTTTTTGTCCAAACACTTCTTCGGCCTCGGCCCCGTCTTTACAGTACCGGTGGCCCGCCTCCTCCCTCTTGGCCTGTACGGCCACCTGCCCCTGCTGGGGGCCCTTTGCGGCGCCGCCGGGGTCCTGTTCTGCCGCTCCATCCTCCTTTCCCAGTCCTTGTTTGGCAAGCTGCCCCTGAGGCTGGGGTACAGGATACTTATTCCGGCAGCGGCGGCCCTTTTCGCAGGCCCCTTCATGCCTGAAATCCTCGGGGGAGGGCAGAGACTGGTGGGAATCCTGGCCGGCGGGGGCTGGGCCCTGAAGCCCCTCCTTCTGCTGTTTGCCGCGAAGCTGCTCTTCAGCGCACTGTGCCTTGGCTCGGGGGCGCCGGGGGGAATTTTTTTGCCCATGCTTGCCCTGGGAGCGGCGCTGGGGGCCGCGTATGGCGCGGCGGCAACCCTGTTTTGGGGTACCGACGGGGTATACGGGGCCAACTTTCTTATCCTGGGGATGGCGGCCTTTTGCGCGGCAGTGGTCAGGGCCCCTATTACCGCCATAGTTTTAATAACCGAGATGACCGGCTCCTTCACTCACCTGCTGTCCGTATCGGTGGCGGTGGTGGCGGCCGAGGCAGCGGCGGGGCTTCTGGGGGGCCGCCCGATCTACTACTCGCTGCTCGTAAGGATGCTCCGCAGGGGCAAGAAGGGCGGTTTCGGCAGGGTGGTAGTGGAGGGGACCGTCTGCCCCGGCGCGCCGCTGGAGGGAGTTCTTCTTAAAGACGCCTCCCTCCCCGAGGGGTGCCTCATAGTGGCCATTGAGAGGGCGGGGGAGGAGATAGTACCCGGCGGCGACACAAGGCTCATGGCGGGAGACCGCTTCACGGCCCTGGCGGGGGGCGAAAAAATCCTGCTGGTTCGGGAAAGGCTTAAAAAGCTTACAGATCCCGCCCCGGAGCGCCGGGGGGCAATTAATCCCTAGTCCGGGCTCCGGGGGGCGAAGATCTGCAGGAAGACCTTGTGGGTGTTCCTTGGCAGTATCCGGTACCCCTTTTTTTCCTTGGTCAGCCAGAGAAAGTAGTCCTTGTAGAAGGACGTGTTGAGGTCGAGGATGGACTTGTTGCGGTTTTCCTTGATAAGCTCGTAGCCGTTCTTGATGACCCTGTCCTCGTCGCTGTCCCACCGGAAGGTCCCGAGGGCGTAGGCAGCCGCGCGGTCGGCCATGTTGTTCAGCGGAAAGGCGGGCAGCAGCAGGGTGTGATCGCTCCAGTCGTAGGTGCCGAAGCCCTGCCCCGGCACGAGGATAACCCTGGGTATGCCGTACATACGCACCCTGGCCGTCACTAACATGTCCGGGTCCAGGGCCGTAAGATCTTCAATGTTATGCGCCGCACCGCCCAGGGT
>JAAYQT010000039.1 GCA_012519165.1 Synergistaceae bacterium | reverse complement strand
TTGTAGGATTCGCCCTGGGAGGCCCTGACCGATGTCTGGCCGAATCTCCACTTGTACTCCGGCTCCTTTGCCAGGGCCATGGAAGAAAGTCCCAGCAACAACCCTACTACCAAAAGGACGGATAACGCTCTTTTCCAGGTACTACTCACGATTGAAGCACCTCCTTGAAATTTCCCCCCTGCAGGGGGATTATGCCGCCCCGGGGAACCGGGGCGGAATACTTTCAAACTAAAGGATTCCAACCATCCTGTTAAACTCGTCTATTCTTTCGTCCACCTTGTCCGCCATGGACTGAACCGATCCCCAGTACTCCTCGGCGTCGTACCACTGGGCGTTAAGCTCCTCGGACGTCTTGCCCTGCTGTTCCACCCAGGTGTAGTATTTAAGGTTGTGAACCCGCTTCTTCTCTCTGTAGCTCAGCTCCAGAAGGTTATCGGTGCGCACGCCGAGCACGTGGCGGGCGTGGTCCCTTGCAGCCTCAAGTTTGGTGTATACAGGCTCCTTCTCCTGCATCTCCGCCACCCGGGAGCCGTACATCTCCATGGAGTCAGTGAAGACGGTGAGAATGACGTCCTTGGACGTAAGCTCGTAGTACTTGGCCATCTTGACCGCCATGAGCACGTTTGCCGCCCCCGATATGCCCATGAGGTCCAGCTGGGACAGGAAGTCGTCGGACAGGCCCAGGGAGGAGAGGTACTTCCTGCCTTCGGGCTCGTTGCACAGCCGGATGAACCTCATGCAGTCCTCGTCGTCCAGAGCCATGACCATGTCGGTGTTTTTAACGTTGTGCACCCAGGGGATGTGCTTGTCGCCGATGCCCTCGAGCCGGTGGTCGCCGAAGCCGTTCTCCAGCAGGGTGGGGCACTGAAGAGCCTCGCCTACGGCGAACTTGCTTGTGGGGTAGATCTTCTTGAGATAGTCCCCCACTGCCGTTGTGCCTGCGGAGCCGGAGGTGACCACTGCGCCCGCGTAACGGTCGCCGGGGCCCATGACCAGCTTTAAAATCTCCTCCATGGCGCCGCCGGTGACCTGATAGTGCCACAGGTGGTTGCCAAGCTCCTCAAACTGGTTGAAGACCATGATGTCGTCCCTTGTCCTGCGGAGCTCCCAGACTTTGTCGTAGATCTCCTTAACGTTGCTCTCGGTGCCGGGGGTGCCGATAATCTCCCCCGCGACGGTCTCGAGCCACTCGAACCTCTCGCGGCTCATGCCCTCGGGAAGGATGGCGATGGAGTCGCAGCCCAGGAGCTGGGAGTTATAGGCCCCGCCCCTGCAGTAGTTGCCCGTGGAGGGCCAGACGGCCTTCTGGTTGACAGGGTCGAACTGGCCGGTGACAAGGCGGGGGACAAGGCAGCCGAAGCTGGCGCCAACCTTGTGGGCGCCGGTGGGGAACCACTTGCCCACAAGGGCCACGATCCTGGCGTCCACGCCGGTTATGGCGGAGGGAAGCTCAAGGAAGTTGGCGTTGCCGAAGAGGCCGCCGGATTTTACGGGCTCGTTCTTCCAGGTGATGCGGAAGAGGTTGGCCGTATCCACATCCCACAGGCCCGTCTTCCTGAGCCTATCCTTGATGGGCGCCGGGGTATGGGTATCCGGGTCCTTCATCTGCTTTATGGTGGGGATGACAATATTTCTCTTTTTCGCCGTTTCTACGGCGTGCTTAAGCCCTTCCTCATTTATGGTGAGGTCGATTCCATACTTCATTCAGACTCTCCTTTATTCGAGCCCCGTGTAAAGGGGGTGGTTTTTGCAGGCCTCGAGCACCTCGGACCGGACTTTGGCTATCTCTTTTTCGTCCTCCACGTTTTTGACCACCCTGTCCATCCAGCGGGCGATCCGCCTCATGTCGTCCTCGCCGAAGCCCCTGGTGGTCAGGGCCGGCGTCCCGATGCGGATTCCGCTGGTGACGAAGGGGCTCCTGGTGTCGAAGGGGACGGAGTTCTTGTTGACCGTAATTCCGGCCCTGTCCAGGGCCTCCTCGGCGTCCTTGCCTGTGACCCCCTTCGAGTTCAGGTTAACCAGAATAAGGTGGTTGTCCGTACCGCCTGAGACCAGGTGGAAGTCGCACGAAAGGAGCCCCTCGGCCAGGGCTTTGGCGTTGGCTACCACCTTCTTCTGGTATTCCCTGAAGGAGGGCTCCAGCGCCTCCTTAAAGGCCACTGCCTTGGCGGCAATGATGTGCATCAGGGGGCCGCCCTGCATTCCGGGGAAGATGTTCTTGTCCACGTCCCTGGCGTACTCGGCGGTTGTGAGGATCATGCCGCCCCGGGGGCCCCGCAGGGTCTTGTTGGTGGTGGTGGTAAGGAAGTGGCAGTATGGAACAGGGTCCTTGTGGCACTTGGCGGCGATGAGGCCCGCAATGTGGGCAATGTCGAAGAAGAGCAGGGCGCCGACCTTGTCGGCAATGGCCCTGAACTTTTCTGCGTCGATCTCCCTGGGGTAGGCGGAGCCGCCGCAGACAATCATTTTGGGCTTGTGTTCAACGGCCAGCCGCTCCACTTCTGCGAAATCGATCTGCTCGGTGGCCTTGTCCACCCCGTAGGGCACTATATTGAAGAGTTTTCCCGAAAAGTTTACGGGCGAGCCGTGGGTGAGGTGCCCTCCGTGGGCCAGGTTCATGGCGAGGATGGTGTCCCCCGGGTTGAGGACCGAGAAGTAGACCGCCATATTGGCCTGGGATCCCGAATGGGGCTGAACGTTTACGTGGTCGCAGCCGAAGAGCTGCTTGGCCCTGTCCCGGGCCAGGTTTTCAGCCTTGTCCACAAAGTGGCAGCCCCCGTAATAGCGGGCGCCGGGGTACCCTTCGGCGTACTTGTTGGTCATGATGGACCCGGTAGCCGCAAGAACGGCCCTGGAGACGAAGTTCTCCGACGCAATCAGCTCCAGGCCGTCCCTCTGTCTCTCCAGCTCTTCAGATATGGCGCTGAATATTTCCGGGTCCGCCTCCCTGAGAAACTCCTGCCCTTTTTCTAGCACTGTATCCCACTCCTTTCAAGTTGTTCGGAAAACCTTTGGATATCCGGCTCCGATACCAGCGGCGAGCCTACCGACTTTCTTGCGCTTTCTATGTCTTTTAGACCGTTTCCGGTCACCACGACGCCTATCCTTTCATTTTTCTTTAACATTCCTCCAAGGGCAGCTTTTTTGAAGCCCGCAAAGGCCGCCGCGCCTGCGGGTTCCCCGAAGACCCCCGTCTTTCTGGCAAGCTCCGGAATTGCCGACAAAATCTCGTCGTCGGTGACGGTAACCATGGCCCCCGCAGACTCCCGCACGGCCCGCAGCGCCTTTGCCCAGTTCCTGGGCGCTCCTACGGAGATGCTGTCCGCTAGCGTATCGGCGGGGCCGAAGGCCACCCGGGGGGCGCCCTCCTTCCAGGCGTCGTAAATTGGTTTTGACCCCTGCGCCTGTACTCCCGTAATTTTGGGTACGGAGGGGATAAGGCCCAATTTTTTAAGATCCGAGAAACCCTTGTACAGGCCGCTTATGCAGCAGCCGTCCCCCACGGAGATGAACATGCGGTCGGGAGGGTTCCAGCCGCTTTGCTCGGCAATCTCCAGAGCGCAGGTCTTTTTTCCCTCCACCAGGTAGGGGTTGATGGCGCAGTTCCGGTTGTACCAGCCGAACTTTTCAAT
>JAAYQT010000390.1 GCA_012519165.1 Synergistaceae bacterium | reverse complement strand
TATTTTTCATCTCCTGGGTGGGGGCAGGCTGGTCGCCCGTCTTTATTTTTATCGTAATGCTTGTCTTCCTCCTGGTGCGCCCTAGGGGAATTGCCGGCGTCATTGTTCAGGAAAAGGCCTAGGTGAAGAGGATGGACTACTTTATTTCCACCGTAATCTTCACCGGCATCACCCTGATAGGGGTGCTGGGCGTCTTTTTAATAACCGGGCTGACGGGGCTTTTTTCCCTGGGGCAGGCCGCCTTTATGGCCATCGGAGGGTACGTGTCGGCGGTTCTCATACGGAACTACTCGGTCCCGGTGATTCCGGCAGTGGCTTTGGCCATCGGCGCCGCCATCCTGGCCGCCCTCATAGTGGGGCTGCCCACAGTACGGCTCCGCCGGGACTATATCTCCCTGGTGACCCTGGGGTTCGGCGAGGCCATTGTGGCCCTCCTTAACAACTCCGCCAACATTACGGGAGGCGCCATGGGAATTTCGGGCATCCCGCAGCTGACCACCCTCCCCGTCACGCTGGCCAGCGTGGCCGTCTGCCTGACCCTGGTCATCCTCTACAAAAACTCCAAGTACGGCAGACAGTGCCTGGCCCTCCGCTCCGATGAGCTTGCGGCAAGGTCCATGGGAATCAACGTATGGCGGCTGAAGCTGATCACTTTCCTGTTTGCCGGGGCTTTAACGGGCTATTCGGGGGTGCTCTTCGGCTTTTACACCACATACCTGGAGCCAGCGGCGTTTAACTGGATCATCTCGGCGGAATGGACCATTATAGTATTTGTCGGAGGGGTGAACAGCCTCACCGGCGCCGTGCTTGCCACCATCCTGCTAACCTGGCTGCCGGAGTTTCTGCGGTTTGCCTCCGAATGGCGGGTGGCCATCTACTGCGTAATAGTGCTTATTATAGTTAACTACAGGACGTCCGGAATCATGGGGGACAGGGAGCTCTCCCTGAAGGCTGCCTCGAAGCTTCTTGCCAGAAAAAGGGGGACGGGGCAATGAAGCTCCTTGAAGTGAAGGGCATTACCAAGTCCTTCGGAGGCGTCAGGGCGGTGGACGATTTTTCCTTCTCCGTGGACAAAGGGGAGATAGTGGGAATTATCGGCCCCAACGGAGCGGGCAAGACCACGGCCTTCAACCTTGTGACCGGGGTCTACCCCCTGGACGGCGGCAGCATCCTACTGGAAGGGGAGGAGCTTGCCGGGAGGGAGCAGCATGAAATAACCAGGAGCGGCATAGGCCGTACCTTTCAGAACATCCGCCTCTTTAAGGGGCTTTCTGTGTTGGAAAATGTAATGACAGCCGCCGATCCCTACTCGGAGTACGGTCTTGCCTCCCTCTTCTCCTTCGGCAGGGCCTTCCGCCAGAGAGAAAGGGAGGTCCGGGCCAAAGCCGCAGAATTTCTGGCCATTGTGGGCCTGGAGGGGTACGCCGACGAAAAGCCGTCAAACCTTCCCTACGGCCTCCAGCGCAAGCTGGAGATTGCGAGGGCTCTGGCCACGGGCCCGAGGGCGCTTTTGCTGGACGAACCGGCCGCCGGGCTTAACCCCAGCGAAGTGCAGGAATTTATAGGCCTGGCAGGGGAGCTGCGGGAACGGTTCGGCTTCGCCATCCTGGTAATAGAGCACCGGATGGAGGTAATAATGACCCTCTGCTCCCGCATATACGTGCTTAATTTCGGCAAGCTTCTTGCCGAGGGCGCGCCCGCCGAGATCAGGGCCAACAGGGAAGTGGCGGAGGCCTACATCGGCAAGGAGGACGGGACATGCTTCGAATAGAGGATCTCTGGGTCTCCTACGGCCACGTCAGAGCCCTGTCCGGCGTCTCGCTGGAGGTTAAGAGGGGCGCCATTGTGAGCATCATCGGCTCCAACGGGGCGGGCAAGAGCACCCTGCTCAACGCCGTTTCAGGTCTGGTGAAGCCTGAGAAGGGCAAAATATTTATCTGGGACGAGACGGGCCCCGACACGGCGTCGCTGCTGCCTAAAGAACCCCACAGAGTAGTCAGGCTGGGGGTGGTCCAGGTCCCCGAGGGCAGGCAGATCTTCCCCGGACTCACGGTGAGGGAAAACCTTATGGCCGGCGCCTACACCATGTCGGACCGTTCCCGGGTGGCTGAAAATCTGGAGCGGATGTTCAGTATGTTCCCCATCCTCCGGGAGCGGTCCTCCCAGCAGGCGGGGACCCTCTCCGGAGGGGAGCAGCAGATGCTGGCCATCTGCAGGGGGCTCATGTCCGACCCCAGACTTTTGCTGCTTGACGAGCCCTCCCTGGGCCTCGCGCCCATAATTGTTAAAAGCGTGTTTGAAACTGTTACCCGGATCAGGGATGAGGGAATTACCGTAATACTGGTGGAGCAGAACGCCAACCAGGCCCTGGCCATTGCCGACTATGGCTATGTTTTGGAGAACGGCCGGGTGGTCCTGGAGGGGCGGGGGCGGGATTTGCTGTGCGACCCGGCGGTAATCGACGCCTATTTAGGCGGAAGCGGCCAGGCCTGCGAGGTAGCCCCGGAGGCTTAAACGAGAGGAGAGGCCCATGGACCAGAGGATTTTAGTGCAGCCCCTTATTTTTGCGTCGCCTGTCTACTGGCCCGACAGCGGGGAGATGGGGACGGCGGTTAAAAGTGTTTCGGAAATGCTTGGAAACCTGGGCGGCGAAGGGGAACTTATGGCCCCTCCCGTGGTGGTGGCCGATGATGAGGACCTGGTTCGGGCCCTCTCCATGGCCGCCCGCACCGTACCTCTTCTGGTTCCCATTTCAGGAGGGGTGCAGAAGCAGATGTTATCTGTTGCCAGGCAGGCCGGGGAGAGCCTTCTTTGGGTCTGGTTCCCTAAGGACAATATCTACTCGGAGGCCCATAGGGAGACGGTCCTCCGCGTAGTCTCCAAAAATGCCCTCCCTGCATGCTCGGACGTCTGGGGGGCGCTAAAGGGCCGGGGGCGCAGGGTTGGCAGGGTTTATCACAAGGAGTCGTGGAGGCGCGCCGCAGAAGACATTAAAGCGGCGGACAGGATAAAAAATACCAGGCTGCTCATAGTTGGGTATACCCAGGACTGGGTGGCGTCGGCCAGCGTGGATACCAGGAAGATGGAGGATCTTTTCGGCGTCTCCTCCAGGCACATCGGCCTGGAGGAGCTCTTCGCAGAGTATGAACGCTGCGGAGATGGGGCTGAAGGGATTTCCCTGGCCTCCCAGTTTGCAGCCGGGGCCAGGAAGCTAGGGGAGCCGGATATGAAGCAGATAGAAGAGGCCTTCAGGCTATACAGGGCCCTTAAAAATCTGCTCTCCCGGTACGGGTGCAACGGCCTTGCCATCTCCTGCTTCTCCCTGGCGAAGACGCTGGGGGTTACGGCCTGTGTGTCCCTCTCCATGCTAAACGACGACCCGGGCTTTATTGCCGCCTGCGAGGGAGACCTGGACTCGGCCTTTTCCATGGCGGTGGGCAAGGCGGTGACGGGGAGGCCCATATTTATGGGAAACCCGGTCTACAACCTGGATAACACCCTGGACCTGGTCCACTGCACGGCGCCCAGAAAACTCCTTTCCGATAAAATGCAGCCCTACGAAATCCGTTCCCACCACGAGACGGGCCTCTCGGTGGCCCAGAGGGTGGAGGCGGAACCAGGTCAGGTAGGGACCATCTTCCGCATCGGCGCAGAGTTTAAAAAGGCAGTGATCTTCGAGGCCCCCCTCCTGGACAACCCAAGGGAGGATACGTGCCGGACCCAGTTCCGCTTCGGCCTGGACAACTGGGAGGAGTGTTTCGACCATATGCTGGGGTGCCACCACATGCTGGTCTTCGGCCGTCATGGAAGCAGACTGGCAGGCTTCATGAGGGACCGCCTGGGAATAGACGTAAAGTTTCTGCAGAGCGCGGAATAGAAAAATACCGGGAGGTGGGCAGTAAAGCCGGCTCCCGTTTTTTAACGTCCGTTAGTTTGCCTGCGTCAGATATACGGGAAAAGTTTCGGTTATGTTAGGCTTGCGGTAAGTGATTTTTCTGCCGACGGAAGGCTCAGCGCCTGCAAATTTTGGGAGGGAGGGTATTCAAGTGAGCGAAAAAGGAGCGAGCTGCACGGTTTTTGTCAACCAGTTTACCGACGGGGTTCTGGACCCTGCAAAACCCATGCTGGGGCCTGTGAGGGACGGAGGGTTTATTGTGGCCAATACTGCGCCCGGCTGCTGGGGCCCCATGATAACACCGGAGCTGAAGGGCGGCCACGAGGTGACCGTGCCGGTGGCGGTGGAGGGGGCGGAGCCGGGGGACGCCATCGCCATAAGGATTAAGGACGTGACTGTCACCTCGGCGGCCACGAGTTCGGGGTGCGACTCCACGCCGGACCAGAGCCGCTTTAAGGGGGACCCTTTCGTGGCGAAGCAGTGCCCCTCCTGCGGAGCCTATCGTCCAAAGACAGTTACCGAGGGCATAGGCCAGGGGTCGGTCCGGTGCGCGGAGTGCGGCGCGGAAATCTCCCCCTTCGTGATGACCAACGGGTACACCATTGTCTTCGACCACGAAAATGGAGTGGCAGTGACCCTGGACAGGGCGGCGGCGGAGAAGGTGGCGGCGGACGCGGAGCGCTTCTCGTCCAAGCCCGATAACTCCGTGCAGAACCCCATCCTGGTCTTTGCCCCCTCCGACCTTCAGGGAGTCCCCACCCGGATGAAGCCCTTCCTGGGGCAGCTTGGAACAACGCCGTCCCTGCCCTTCCCCGACTCCCACAATGCGGGGGACTTCGGTTCCTTCCTCGTGGGCGCCCCCCACGAGCTGGCCAAGACCGAGGAGGAGCTTATCCACAGGACCGACGGTCACCTGGACGTAAACACCGTCCGCGCCGGCGCCGTGCTCATCTGCCCCGTGAAAGTGAAGGGGGGCGGGGTCTACCTGGGGGATATGCACGCCTTCCAGGGCAACGGCGAGATTGCCGGACACACGGCGGACGTGGCCGGGGTGGCAACCCTCCAGGTGCATCTTATAAAAGGGCTTAAGCTGGACGGGCCCATCCTCCTCCCCGCGGAGGAAGACCTGCCGCACCTGGCCAGGCCCCTGACCTGCGCTGAAAAAGAGGCGGTGAAGGCATTGGCAGAGAAGTGGGGGACGGATATGGCTGAAGAGGACGGTCCCGTATGCTTTATAGGTACCGGCCCTAATATGAACGCCGCCATAGACAACAGCCTGGAGAGGGCGGCCTCCCTGCTTGATATGACCGTGGACGAGGTAAGAAACAGGGTCACCGTCGCAGGAGCCATTGAGATAGGCCGGGCGCCCGGAGTGGTGATGACCACCTTCCGCTGCCCCGTGGAAAGATTAGAGAAAATTGGAATTCTGCCCTTTGTCCGGCAGCAGTACAGCCTTTAAGTAAAACAGGGCGGGGTCTAAAAACCCCGTCCTGGTATTTTTTTGCCGCTTTATCCCTTCTTTTCCACCGGTACCAGGCCCTTGCTACCCGAATCGGACCTCAGCCTGAACCGGGCTACCCGGGACAGCAGCTCGCCGCCCTTTTCGCTCAGCTCCTGGGCCTGGGCCGCTACCCCCTCGGCGGCCCGGGAAGTTTCTTCGGAGGCGTCGCTTATGTTCCTGATCAGGTCCGTAATCTGCACCGTACCCTTGGAGAGCTGGTCCATGGCGGAGGCCATCTCCTCGCTGGAGGCTGCCTGCTCCTCCGAGGTGGACGCAATATCCCTTATGGTATCCACAAGGCGGCGTATCTCGTCCATTCCTTCCTGAAGGCGCGTACCGGCCTCCCTGGCCCTGGCAATGGTTGCGCCCATTATCTCCCCCGCCTCGGAGGTTATGTCTATGGACCCCCTGGTGGTCTCACCCAGAGTCTGAATTAACCTGGAGACTTCGGCGGCGGCCCTGGCCGACTCCTCGGCAAGCTTCCTGACCTCGTCGGCTACCACGGCGAAGCCCCTGCCCGCCTCTCCGGCCCTGGCGGCCTCAATGGCGGCGTTAAGGGCCAGCAGGTTTGTCTGGTCGGCGATGGAGACTATAACGGAGACAAAGCCCGATATATCCTTCACCGCCTCCTCCAATTTGCCCAGCATGTCCACGCTCTGCCGGGCTTTGTCGCCCACGCTGCCCAGGTCGCCCACTACGCTATTCATCTCATTCACGGCGGTTCCAGATGTATCCCCCACCGCCTCCCCTGCGGCGGCCCCCTCCATGGCCGCCTTCGCCATGGCCTGGGCGCCGCTTGCCACCTCCTCCACGCCCGCAGTCCCTTCCTCGATGGACGCGGCGTTGGATT
>JAAYQT010000389.1 GCA_012519165.1 Synergistaceae bacterium | reverse complement strand
GGCCATCTCCGCTATGGTCTCCATGAGGTCGAACCAGATTTTTATCGGCCTGCCCGCCATTGCCATTGCCATGGGCACAAAAGGGCTTGAACCCCTCTCGGTTTATCTGGCGGTAAGCCTGGTGGGCTATCATATGATCTCAGTAGCCGCCTCCCAGATCGTCCTGTCGGGGGGCGTTTCCCCGAGGGCTATCCTGGAATCGGCAAAAAAACTTGCGGTTAACCCCATGGTGCTTGCCTGCCTGATTGGCGCCGCTTTCTCTCTCTCCGGGATTAATAAATTCCCCCACCCCGCGGACGTCACCCTGAAAGTTTTGGGCGAGATAGGCACGGGGATGGCCCTCCTTGCGGTTGGCGCAGGCCTCTCCTTCGGCGCCCTTCCCTCCCTTCTCAAAAAAACCTGGAAGGACTGTCTTATCAAGCTTATAGTTCACCCCGCCGTCCTTTGGGGGCTCTTCCTCCTCTGGCCCGTGGACAGGGCCATGATGCAGGTCTCGGTATTTGCATCCGCCATGCCGGTGGCGGTCAACACCATGGTTGCCTCCCAGGGGATGGGCATGGACTACAGGTACGCAGGCGAGACCATTGCCGTGACCACCGTACTGTCGGCGGTCACCATCCCCCTGTGGATAAGGCTGCTTGGAATTTAACCCCTAACCTGTCCTTTTCCAAAGAAGAATCCCGCCGTCCACCAGCGGCGCAAGCCGCCCCTCCTTTCTGTGCCATGAGAGGTGGGCGCCAATAGCGGCGCTGTTAAGGACATATTCCGTTACCGACATGGACAGGGAGAATTTATCCGCCACGAAGGCAAGGATACTCTCCCTGCTCGCCGGAGCGGCGCACCTCTCCCAGACCGCCTCGCTGACTCTCATAAGCCCCCTCCTGTTAGCCTCGACCAGCGGCCCGATATCCTCCACAGCCGGAGCGTGGCTCGGGACGAACCAGGCAGCTTCCGTCCCGGCCAGCTCGTCCAGGGTTGAAAGCGCGGCCCCGACGTCCAGGACGAACACCAGGGCGTACTTTTCTATGATCTCCGGCGAGAAGACAGAGTCGGCCACAAAAAACACATCATCGGGAGTTCGCACACCGATCATATCAATAAAGTGGCCCGGCAGGGGCACGGCCGAGAGGCCCGACTCGTCGAAGGGGCCGGGGCCTTTAATAATAAGGTCCACCTCCGACGGTTTTGCCTGGAGAAACTTGTTCCGGAGCTCGGCGAAGGGAGAGGCGGACCACAGCAGCAGCGGCTCCAGGAAGGGGTTTTCAATAATTACCGCCTCAAGTCCTGTGGCGGCGACGGAGCACCCGGTTCTCCTCCTCAGGAAGGCGTTGCCCCCGCAATGGTCGGCGTTGGAATGGGTGGTCACAACCCTCTTAAGGGGCGTATCCCTGCCCTCCAGCAGGCGGGCCAGTTTTCTCCCCGCCTCGTCGTCCAGGCCGCTATCCACAAGCCAGGCCTCCCCATCATGAATATAGAGGCCCACATTTACCTTCCCGGGGATGCACTCGGTGGACGGGCCAAACTTTAAGGTTTTCACGGCGACGCCTCCCTCCTGTTTGTACGGCTCCATTTTGAGACATGAGGGCGAGAATGGCAATACCAACAAACCGCAAGAGGACTTTCAACCGGCGGTAAAGTTTTTATTTTAAGTTTCCTGGAGTTGCGTTATAATACTATAACTAAACAGGAGGTGACCAGCGTGTCCCAAAGCGCAGCTAGTTCCGCCCCGCCGGCCGCAGGCCTTATCCAGCCCGCCATCGAGGTCAGGAGGCTTCATAAATCCTTCGGGAAGCTTGACGTTCTGAAGGGCGTCTCCCTCACAGTGCCGGAGGGCGAGGTGGTTTCAGTTATTGGTCCAAGCGGGTCCGGCAAAAGCACCATGGCCCGGTGCATATGCAGGCGTGAGGAGATAAACAAGGGAGAAATTTTCCTCTACGGAAAAAGGGTGGATGGTTCCAACCACTCAAACAGGGATATTGCCCGCCTTGTGGGCATGATCTTTCAGCAGTTTAACCTCTTTCCCCATCTGTCGGTGATGGATAACCTCACCTTAAGCCCCATAAACATACGGGGGCTTTCAAAGGAGGAGGCCGTTGAAAACGCCATGGGTCTTCTCAAAAGGGTGGGGCTGGAAGAGAAAAAAGACGCCCGCCCGGGGGAGCTGTCCGGAGGGCAGTGTCAGAGGGTTGCTATCGCCAGGGCCCTGGCCATGAACCCGAAGATTATGCTGTTCGACGAGCCCACCAGCGCCCTTGACCCGGAGCTCGTCGGGGAGGTTCTGGACGTAATCGCGGACCTGGCGGGTTCCGGCATGACCATGATGATAATTACTCACGAGATGGTCTTTGCAAAAGAGGTGTCCGACAGGGTGGTCTTTATGGACGAGGGCAATATTATGGAGCAGGGCAGCCCGGCAAAGATCTTCTCCTGCCCGGACGCGCCCAGGACCCGGCTGTTTCTCCAGAGGATGCTTGCGCCCCTGGGGAAGGATTTTTCGGGCGAAAGCGGATCGGAGGCGTGCGGCCATGAATCTTGATTTTTCAGCCATAACCCCCTACCTTCACATGCTGTTAACCGGCGCCAAGGTTACCCTCCAGGCGTCGCTTCTGGCCGTATTCTTCGGCTCCGTATTCGGCACCCTGGTGGGAGCGATGAGAGTGTCGCCCATAGCCCCGTTAAGGTCAGTTGCCGCCGCCTATATTTACACCATACGGGGGACGCCTCTGCTGATTCAGCTCTTCCTTATCTACTTCGGCCTGCCGTCCCTCGGGCTGAACCTTCCCGCCTTTGCGGCCGGTATTATCGGCCTCTCCATAAACTCCTCCGGTTACGTGGGCGAGATAGTCCGGGGCGGCATCGAAGCCGTTCCCAAGGGGCAGTGGGAGGCCTCCAAGGTACTGGGGCTCTCCTACATAAAGACCATGAGATTCATCATCCTGCCCCAGGCCATAAGAAACATGCTGCCGGCCATAGGCAACGAGTTCGTAACCCTGATCAAGGAGTCCTCCCTGCTCTCCACCCTTGCCATCACGGAGCTTACCATGGTGGGTCAGCAGGTGAGGAGCGTGACCTACGCATCCTTCGAGACCTTTATTGCAGTGGGAATTATCTATCTTGTAATGACAAGCTCCACAAGCCTTCTGCTCCAGTACGTGGAGAAAAAATGGCAGGTAGGCTGAGAAAAACCGAAATATACAAATAAAGCCATGGGGAGGGCCTGCGCCCTCCCCATGGCTTTATTTGCAGGGTTGATTTTACGCCGTTCTTGGCTCCCTTATGGCGCTTGCGGCGTAACGGTCCTGTTCCCTTTCAGCTTCCTGGCCGTCGATGAAGCCCCAGGAGGCCATTACTATCTCTCTTATGGAGAGCTTCCGCCTCTCCCTCATCTCGTTCCACAACGGGATGGGAAGGAACATCCAAACCCTGAAGACCGATTCAGGGCCCTCCATGCCCACGTCGGAGAGGATGAGGTATCCCGACTTGCTATAGAGCACCACCGGCCTGGAGGACTGGGAGTTCATCCGCTGAAGGTCGTCCAGGGAGAAGGTAAGGCTTCCCATTTCTTCAGCGTCCTTTTTGCCCGGCAGGTCCGTCAGGGAGAACCATGCCCTGGGCGTCTGGGACGCACCTTCGAAAACATCCGCCGCGCTTTTAATCCAGGTCTTTACCCTGGATACCGCCTCGTAGTCGTTCCTGAACAGGGCAAGCCTGATAGCCCAGTAGGCCATTTTGGCCGTGCCGTCCTTCTCAAGAGCCTCGATAAAGGCCTCCTCGTTCTGAAAAAAGTCCCCTTCCAGCAAGAAGTGGTCCTCGCCAAGAATGCCCCGGAGGATCAACACCGAAGGCATATGCTCCCCCGGAGGGGGCATCTGTCCCAGCAGGCTGTCCCTCAGCTGGGAGACTGCTTCGGCAGGTATGGTTACTTTACCCACTTCTCCGAGGGAGAGGGTCCTCTCTTTCCCCTCATATAGAAAAATCTCCCCGGATTCTCCGGTCCCAAGCTTGCCAAGGGTCCAGCGCTCATAGCGCTTCATATGAACCGTGCCGGCGAGGTACCTGTTGTAGGGGAGAAGAAGGAGGACTTTGGGGGACGGACAGTCCGGAAGGCCCGATATCGCCATGTCGTCCGGCAGGCGGGCGATTGCGCCCCGGGACATGAGCTCGAAAATCATTGCTATCCCCTCCTTTTCCACATCATCTTGCTATTAAGATTATCATTAAAGGAACAGAGTATCAAGGGAAAAATACGGAGGGGGACTACTTCCGGGTCTATTTCCAGCGTCGGTGAAGCCAGAGCCACTGTTCCGGGAAGGGACGGATCATTTCTTCCACCGCTCTGTTCATTCTAAAGGTATTTTCCCTGATTGTCCCGTTTCTTTCAAAGCCTTGCACCATGGGAATCGGCGGCGAGATTATCACCCTGTGCCGGAAGGGGGCCAGTCTGTAGGATACCACGGGCACTACGGGGACGCCCGCAAGGTGTGCGATGGCGGCGGGCCCTCCGGCAGTGTAGCACATCCGTCCGAAGAAGGGGCCCCGGACGCCTGAGGAGTTCCAGGCCTGGTCCGGCAGCAGCCCCAGGAAGCCCCCCCTCCTGGCAAAACGGACGGCGTCCTTCATTATGAAGTGTTTTTCGATGGTACCCACTCCCATTTTTGCCCGGTAAGTTTCAATTAACTCTGCCATGTGAGGGTCGTCGGGGTTCCTTACCACTGCCGTAAGGGGGTAGCCCGACTGGGCGAGCCACGCGGCCAAAAGCTCCCAGTTGCCCACGTGGGCGGCCAGTATTATGGCCCCCTCCCCCGACTCCTTAAGCTTGTCCAGAATCTCCCTGCCCCGGACCTCGGTAACCCAGGCCAGGACCATGGACGGGTCCCTTACAAGGGAAAGGTACTCGGCCACCATCCACGCAATGTGCTGGTAGCACTTTTTAACCGTCTCTCTCCTCCACTCCCCGGTGGAGTCGGGGTAGGCCATACGCAAATTTTCCAGGGCAACCTTTCTCCTGGGGCCCGCGAGCCGCAGCCCCCCGGAGAAAAAGGCGGCGGCGGCCTTTGCCCGGATTCCCGGCCTTATCCATCTTGCAAGGCCGTCCAGGACTGCGGCTTTACCCTTCATTTTTCTTTTCATCTTTTTTTCTTGCTAAAGACCTGTAAAGATTTTCCAGCCTTTTCGCCCCTTTTTCGGGCGCAAACTGCTCGGACGCCAAGCGGCGGGCTGAGGCGGACGCGCCCCGGCCTGCCTCTCCGGTAAGGAGGGCAAAGGACTCCCTCAAGTTTTCAGGGTTCAGGCGGATATATCCGTCGGGACCGAGCATCTCGTCCATGAAGAGGGATTCGGGAGCCGCTGTCGGAGCTCCCATAAGGGCCCCTGCGGCGGCAAGCAGGGCGAGGGAGGGGGTTGGATTTTCTATTATGAGAACCGTGCGGCCCTCTGCAAGATTCTCCATCCCCTCTCTCCCGTCCTCGCCGATAAAGTGAAAATCTGATCCCTCGCGCTCCGTAAAAGAGTAATCAGCTATGCGGTCTTCGTTTCCGGCAAACAAGCAGACAGGGCCGTCCCCAACTTTGTCCCTGCGGGGCGCGCCGTCCGCGTTCCAGTTCACTTTGACCTCCAGTGCGGGAGGGATGTAGGTCTCCCGGCCCGTGCGTCCGACCGCAGACATCACCGTGGGGTGCCCCTTCCAGTCAGTATGGGGCAGGAAAGAGCTGTGGACTGTCCTGGCCCTTAACCTGACCAGGGGCCACCAGGGCGGGGGGGGCCCCCACAGGTGCCACAGCCTTCCTCTGATAAGC
>JAAYQT010000388.1 GCA_012519165.1 Synergistaceae bacterium | reverse complement strand
TGGCCCCCGCCAGCCTCGTAATTCGGCTGACCCCGCGTCTCGCCCCCGGTTACGACTCCTACGGCTTTAATATTGCAGAAAACGGCGTCCACACATTCCCGGAGGTGGTAGACGCCATCTTAAAAGATGACCTTCCCGGCGGGGAATTCCTCATCGGGGGCAAAATTGTCCGTGATATGGACGACAGCTCCGTGGCCCGACTATCCGCGAAAGGCGCGTCCCTTGAAAGAAGCGCCGAAAAAACCCTTGAAACTGCGGGAAGCCGCGCCTTCGGGTAATAAAAATGCTCCGTCTCCGGATAACTGCTCCCTTCGCCGCATTTCGCCCCTTTGCGGCGGGCAGCTTTCGCCCCACCGCCGACTTCATTACCCCGTCGGCGGCCTTCGGGCTGCTCCTGAACATTGCGGGCGTGGAGATGCGCGGAGCGGACGACCAAACCAGCGGCGCCACCCTGATATCAAAAGACCTGCCCCGGATCAGACTTGCCATCGGCGCGCGTTCCTTCCCCGGGCGGCAGCAGATATTTCAGCAGCTTCACAACTACCCCGTCGGCACAAGCGGCCGGGAAAAAGCGCCCATGGCAATGGGGTCCAAGTACAACATAAAGCCGGTGACCAGGGCCTTACTCTCATCCATTGACGCACTTATTGCCGTTGACTCCCCTGAAATTGAGGAGGGGCTGCGCAAGGGCTTGAGGGGTGAAAGCGACCGCGCCTACGGCCTGCCCTTCCTTGGCGACAACTCCTTTCTGCCTGACCGCCTTGAGGAGGCCGGCGACACGACGGCCGCCCACTGGTACTGTAGCCTTGAGGGAGGGGAGGAAATAGAAAAAAAGCGGATCTCACGGTTTACCACAACAATCGACAGGGGGGACGTATCCCGGTCGAAAACGGCCCTCTTTGCCCCGTTAAAAGAGCCGTCGCCGGAAATACCGCCCTCCGCTTGGGTGGAGGTGATCTATTGAGCGCGGCGGCGGAAAATGACGGTCTTATTCGTGTAAGCGCTCTTCACGCGCTTCTCTACTGCGAAAGGCTCTTTTACCTGGAAGAAGTGGAGGAGATACGTCTGGCCGACGCCAGCGTGTATGCAGGAAGGACGCTGCACGAAGAACTTGCCAAGGAAGAAGGAGAGGAGCAACGCTCCTTCTTCCTTACCAGCGAAAAGCTCGGCCTTACCGGAAAAATGGACGCGGTTAAGCACCGCAACGGAAATTGGGTGGTTTACGAGCATAAAAGGGGTAAACCTCTCTTAAGGAAGGGGGAAGAGCCTCAGGCATGGGAAAGCGATATAACGCAGGCTGCGGCCTATTCACTGCTCTTGGAAGAACATCTTCAAAGAGGCCTTGATGAAGCCAGAATCAGGTATCATGGGCACAATGTGACCGTAATCGTTACCTTGACGGCAGAAAATAGGGAGAAAGTATACCAAGCCATTCAAAGAGCCAGGGAACTTCGTACGGTAACGGCCAGACCTCCTGTCTGCGAATCCTCCAGAAAATGCTTAAAATGTTCTCTCGCACCCGTCTGCCTTCCTGAAGAGGAGCGGTTTGTTCAGAGCAGGGAATGGGAACCCGTCCGTCTTTTCCCGGCGGAAATTGAAGGCGCAGCCCTGCACGTCACCGGACACCAGGCACGTATTGGAAGAAGCGGGGAAGCCTTCAAACTTGAAGAGGCATCCGAACCGGCCCGTAAAATTCCCTCGGCCGATATACACTCCATAACCATACACGGGAATGCGCAGGTTACCACGCAGGCCCTTCAGTTATGTGCAGATAAGGGGATACACCTCCATTGGTTTTCAGGCGGCGGTACTCACCTGGGGAGTTTCTCTCCGGGCCCCGGCCCTGTTCAGAGGCGAATCAGGCAATATCAGGCGCTGACCGACCCTGGGATGTGTCTTAAGCTTGCCCGAAGGACCGTGCTGGCAAAAGTTGAAGGGCAGCTTCGCTTCCTCCTCCGGGCGACCCGCGGGAAAAAGCGCAATGAAACAACCCTGGCCGGTATCGAAGAAATCCGTACGCTGCTTAAGTCCGTACCGACGGCAGAAGGAGTAGACATCCTTCGCGGCATCGAAGGCAGCGCAGCCCAGACATATTTTGAACTCATTCCGTGCGTTTTGAACGAAGACACCCCCAGTGAACTCATCCCTTCGGGCCGTTCCAGAAGGCCTCCCAAAGACCGGTTCAACGCCATCCTCAGTTTCGGATACTCAATGCTCTACCGGGCAGTTTTTGAGGGCGTTCTTGCAGTAGGGCTGGAACCGGCCTTTGGTTTCCTCCATACCCCCCGGTCAAGCGCCCATCCGCTGATTATGGATTTAATGGAGCTTTTCCGAGCGCCTGTCTGGGACATAATCACCGTTTCTTCCATAAATCGCAGGCAATGGAATATCGCAAATGATTTTTCTGTGACCAGGGAAAAAGTTTGGTTATCCGATGAAGGGCGAAAAAAGGCCATAATTCTGTTTGAACGGCGCATGCAGGATAAATGGAAACACCCGGTACTTGACTACTCTCTGTCATGGCAGCGCACCATGGAACTTGAAGTCCGGCTTCTGGAAAAAGAATGGACCGATACGCCCGGGCTTTTTGCCAGGGCCCGTCTTCGTTAGACGGAGGTATTGACATGAAAAAATGGTTTTTGATCTCCTACGACGTGCGAAATGAAAAACGGCTGCGCAAAGTAGCAAAAATACTCGAAGGACACGGGCAACGAATACAGTACAGCGTTTTTCGCACCCGCCTTACCGAAAGAGGCCTGGAAAGGCTCCGCTGGGAACTGGAAAAAGTAATGGATGCAGCGGACGGCCTTTTAATCACGGAACTCTGCGACACCTGCGTAAAAAAAATACGGAAGCGCAACCTTGAAGCCGCATGGCCCGAAGAGCCGGAAAAATGGATTGTACTGTAAAATAAAACAAGCGCTTCTGCGTGAAAAAACAATAATTTACTTTTTCCTTGTCTGTTAGCTTGCAGCAACCGGTAAATTTATGTTTCGGACCTTGAAAATTGCTTGATTTTGTGAGATTCTTCTTATGCGCCATGTTTCAGGCTTGCTTAATCTGAAAAATTGTTTTAAACGAGGTTGAGAAATCTCCTCTTGAAATCCACCTTGAAATACATCGCTGTAGAAGCCGATAGTGAGCAGGTTCAATAATAGTGCTATGTCAAAACCTCTGACGCCGTAAGGCGTTAAGCACTAGTGGAAGTTTTTAATGATTGCTTTGATAATTCATGTCAAAACCTCTGACGCCGTAAGGCGTTAAGCACTGCGGAGGCACGCGGAATATCCCGGCGATTTCAGATGTCAAAACCTCTGACGCCGTAAGGCGTTAAGCACAACTGAGCCCCAGGAGCCAGGCGGACTATCAGCGAATGTCAAAACCTCTGACGCCGTAAGGCGTTAAGCACTGATCGCCTCCTCCAACGTTTTTACTCCATATAACCATGTCAAAACCTCTGACGCCGTAAGGCGTTAAGCACAAAC
>JAAYQT010000387.1 GCA_012519165.1 Synergistaceae bacterium | reverse complement strand
CGGGTTCCCCGCCACTGCGAGAGCGCCCTGGAAGTGGCCCGCTTCCTTGAGGGCCGCCCCGAGGTGGCGGAGGTGCGCTACCCCGGCCTGGACAGCTTCCCCCAGAAAGAGCTTGCTAAAAGGCAGATGGAGTACTTCGGCGCCATGATCGCCATGGAGCTGAAGGGGGGCTACGATGCCGGCAAGAAATTCATCGAGTCCACAAAGCTCTGGACCCTGGCGGTGAGCCTGGGCGACGCCGAGTCCCTCATCCAGCACCCGGCATCCATGACCCACTCCGCCCTCTCCGACGAGGAGCAGGCGGCGGCGGGCATCTCCAAGGGCCTCATCCGCATGTCGGTGGGCCTCGAGGACCCGGAGGACCTCATCGAGGATATGAAGCAGGCCTTCGCGGCCCTGTAGGGTAAAAGCTTAAAGCAGACCGCCGCCTCCGGGACATTCCGGGGGCGGCCGGCCTTTTGCGCCCCCGGCGAGGCGGGGCTGATTTTTACGGAGGCTTTTTTATGAAGGAACTTTTTTACACCATTGACGACGCAGTTTTTGCCGCCTTCCCCGGCTACGTGAGGGGAGTGGTTGTTGCACGGGGTGTGGAGAACGGCCCCTCCCCGGCGGAGCTGACGGCCTTGTTGCGGGAGGCGGAGGAGGCTTTGAGGGAGGAGCTTGGGCAGGGCAACCCGGCGGAGCGCCCCCGCATCGCCTCCTGGCGGGAGGCCTTCAGAAAGCTGGGGATGAAGCCCGCCGAGTTCCGCTCGTCCATTGAGGCCATGGCAAGGCGGGCCGTCAGGGGGCAGGAGCTTCCCTCAATAAACGCCCTGGTGGACCTGGGGAACGTGTTATCACTACGGCATTTGGTCCCGGCGGGGGGCCACTCGCTGGACGATGTGACGCAGGACATTTTCCTCCGGCCCGCCAAAGGGGACGAGGTCTTCGTGCCCTTCGGGGGGACGGAGGAGGAGAACCCCCTTCCGGGGGAGTTCATCTTCGCGGAGGGGGATCAGGTTCTCACCCGGCGCTGGTGCTGGCGGCAGGCAAACCACACCCTGACCCTGCCGGAGACCAGGGCATTTATCTTCAACGTGGACGCCCTTCCCCCAGTGACAAGGGAAGAGGCGGAGCAAATTTGCCGGGAGGCGGAGGAGCTGATAGTGCGCTTCTGCGGGGGAAGCTGCCGCACCGACTTCCTGAGCGCCTCCACCCCCCGGATAAGCCTTTCCTGAAGGGTTGCGCCCGGGCGGTGCGGCGAGGCCCGATAAAGTCAACCTGGCGGTAGCTTATGACCACATCGGACTCGGTGGAGGTTCCACTTAAAACAGGTCGCTGTGCGTTCCGGTTCTGGTTAGATATAAAATAAGGGCTTCATCTGAAATTTCATAAATCAGCAGCCAGTCAGGCGTTATATGGCACTCGCGGCAACCTGAAAAATTGCCTTTCAAGGGATGGTCTTTGTATTTTTCTTCCAGGATCTCCCCTCTGGAAAGCTTTTTAATTACCTCTGTCAAAAGGTCGAGGTTGTATCCCCGTCTTGCTGCCAACCTTACATCCTTTCGGAACCTTGCAGTGGGCTTCACCGCGTACATCAGGACAGCAGCTCCTCCATCATACGGTCGACGTCGGTATAGGACTTGCCGAGGGAGGGGTTCTTTTTCATTTCTGCAACTTCCCGCAGCGCCGCCATTGTCTCGGCATTGGGGACCTCCATTGAAATTTCAAAGGGGATTCTCTGCTGCCTGACCATTGTTTTCGCAAAGACATTAAACGCCGCAGTCATGGTTAATCCCAGGTTGCTGCAAAGCGTCTCGAAATCCTTTTTTAGATTTTCGTCTATGCGGATATTTATATTTGTCTGTGCCATGTAATCGCCTCCCCGCCTTTCGGCATCCATATTGTACATATAATTATTTATGTCGTCAATAATTTCCCATCAAGGAGGCGATTTGCCCTTAGAGATTAAACTCCTCTTTGTCCTGTAAATATTTTATGGCGTAGTCCATCTTCGAATCCTCGAGTTTGCGGGGCGCTTCGCTGTGAATGGGTATAATGCCAATTTTCGGGCTGACGGCCCTGCAAACTGCTTCTATTGCGTCCCTTGAGGCATGGCCGCTTGTGTGGAATGATATGAAATTGTAATCGGCGATAAAGCGCGCGATCTCATCGTTTTGGTATTTGCCGCTCCTGTAGCCGTCCCACATGGAGTATAAAAACTTTGCGTCGGGATATTTTTGCATGACTCTGCTGAAATAATCGTTGCTCCTTACAAGCATGCAGAATCCGCATTCTCTGAAACGGTCTTCCAGATTGCTGCCGTACACAGTTACCTTCTGGAAATTATAGAGGGAAGTCCTGTCTTTTGCGTGGCTGGTCACAATATCCAGTATATCCTTTTGGTAGCTGTCGCATATAAAGTATTTCCTCTTGGGCGTGGCGTGATAAAGGGCGGCGATGCGGTCTATATTCATTGAGGAGCAGAGGACGAAGGTGTATTTATTTTCGGCGAGAATTTTTTGAGCATTCGCCTTAAGCTCCCTCTCCTCCACAAACGTCCTGTCGTCCCTGGAGAGGGAAGTGCCCTCCGTTATCAGCACATCTACCGTTCCCACGTATTTTTCCAGTGTGGGGATTAGGGCCTTGCCGCGAAATCCGTGCAGACGAAAATCTCCGGTATGTAAAATTCGCCTGCCGCCACTTTCAATCAAAAACATGTACGCATCAAAAGCGCTGTGATCAACCAGCAGGGGCGTTACGACCATGTCCTTTACCACAATGCGGTCAAGGGCCTTAAAGGTTTTGAAGCTGCGGATTTTTTCCGCGCCGTCATCCTTAATCCACGTGGAGAGCGCGAGGAATAGCTCACGCGCAACCTCGCCCATAAAAATCGGTATACCCGGAAGCACATCCCGATACAGGCCCGCGTGGTCGCCGTGATAGTGGGTAATGAAAATTGCATCGCAGTCGGGACGGCCCGCCGTTACGCCGTCAATCCAAAAGTCGCCAAGACTGCCTGCTCCCGGCAGTTCCTCTCCCATGTCGATGAAAATTCGCCCATTATCAGTTTTAATTTCAGTAATGCAGCCGCCGATCTGTTTCGTTCCGCGGTGAATAATAATCTTCATTTCAAAATTTGTGCATTTTGATATGGTATTTTGCCGGCATGGTCCATATAGAGGATTTTTGCCGGATATCTCCTGTCGATCCCATCAAGTTGTTGATTAATCATTTTACTCTTTTTATTATAATTAAAGGCAATGAACAGTATCTCTATATCTTCCTTTTTGATATCCGTGCTTTTGATATCGACTGTGGGCAACCCCAGCGCCTTTTTGTTTTTGGATATGTTTTCCATTGATCTCGTCAGGGCATTCCGTGCGTCATCATTATCGATAATATCGCAAATATCCTCATAGTGTTTTGCAAGTCCGGCTCCCCCGCCGATTGATCCTTCACCAAACTTAT
>JAAYQT010000386.1 GCA_012519165.1 Synergistaceae bacterium | reverse complement strand
TCAAGCTGGAGTCCATAGCCGGCATGCTGAAGCTGACACCCCCCGCAGCGGCCGTAAATCGGGCACGGCGCCGCCCGCCGTCCGTTTGAAGGGTTCAAAACCTCCTGCAGGTCGGCCACTGCATACTCCTTTTTTCTTAGGGAGATTTTTGCCCGCACGGTCTCCCCCGGCAACGCGCCGGGTACGAAGATCACAAGACCGTCCGGAGAGCGGGCCAGGCAGCTTCCGTCGCTGCTGATTTTTTCGGTTTCAAGTTCAATAATGTCTCCCTGTTTCATTGCTCCCCCCGGTGTAAAAAAGCAGAGGCCGGGTTCGGGCCTCTGCTTTTGACTGCTTAAATTTCAGGCTCAACCGTATTTTACAGGTGAACGCTGTTTTTGAAAAGCTGGTAGCCTTCTTCGAAGGCCTTCGAGTTAAGGTCCTTGGTGTTTTCGGGCACCTTGGCGAGAATAGCCTTCTTGATTGACTCGGGCTTTGCTACCTTCTCCAGTTCAAGCACCCTTGCCACCGCTCCCAGGGCCACCATGTTAGTAACCAGGTCCCTGCCGAGCTTCTCCCGCGCCGTGCGCACTATGGGAAGGTGGTACACGTTGGCGTCCACTTCCGGAAGGCTGGTGACGAAGAAGTCGTCGTAGATGATCCTGCCGCCGGGCATGGTCTCCGGGGCGTACTCTTCCGCCGCCTGCTGAGTAAGGATTACCTGCAGGTTAGGCTTTATTGCCTTGGGGTAGTCGATGGGCTCCGTGGAGATAACCACTTCAGACTTGGACTTTCCGCCCCTCGCCTCAGGCCCGTAGGACTGGGACTGCACCACGTGGAGTCCGTCTTCGTTAAGGGAAGCCGCCTCTCCCGTTATAACTGCGGCAAGGATTATGCCCTGCCCTCCCGAACCCGCAAAACGGATCTCATATCTGCCTGCCATGTCACTTCCCCCTTACGTTCTCGATCAAGGCGAGGTACTGGTCTGTGTACTCGGGAATATCCTTGTTGACGAACTCGCCGGTAACTATCTTGCCCGCAAGCTCCTCTTCGGACATATCCTTCGCCCTTGCCAGGGGAACGGAATTGTTCTTAAAGAAGTTAATATTGTCAATAGGCGTCCTGCGGTTATTCTTCCTGCCGAAGGTGGTATGGCAGTGGGTAAGGATCTCCACCACCGAGAAGCCTTTCTTCTTAATTCCGTTGAGGATAAACTTCTCCGCCTGAATGGGGTTGGCGACAGTGGAGCGGGCCACGTAGGAAGCCCCTGCGCCCTCGGCCAGCTTGCAGATGTCGAAGGAGGGGTCGATGGCGCCGAAGGGGGTTGTGGTGGCCAGGCTTCCCGCCGGCGTGGTCGGGGAGGCCTGTCCGCCGGTCATACCGTAAATATTGTTGTTCATAACTATGGCGGTGATGTCAATGTTTCTTCTGCAGGCGTGGATAAAGTGGTTGCCGCCGATTGCCGTACAGTCGCCGTCGCCCATGACGTCAATAACCGTAAGCTCCGGCTTTGCAAGCTTGATCCCCGTGGCAAAGGCCAGGGACCTGCCGTGGGTGGTGTGCATGGTGCATGCGTCGATATAACCCGCCATACGGCTGGAGCACCCGATCCCCGAGGCGATTACCGTCTGGCTCTTGTCTTTTTTAAGGGCAACCAGGGCCCTGAGCATGGCGTGCATGATTATTCCGTGTCCGCACCCCGGGCACCAGATATGGGGGAAAAACCTCGTTCTAAGCCAGCTGAAAACTTCCTGACTCGGCATAATCAGGCCACCTCCTCAATTACTGCAAGAATTTCTTCGGGCTTGAAAAGTTCGCCGTTCACCAGGTTGAGGGGAACGACCTTCGCCCTTCCGCGGACCGCCCTTTCCACTTCAAGAACCATCTGTCCGCAGTTAAGTTCGGGAACGATAATGGTCTTCACTTTCCTGGCGAGCTTCTCAAGCTCCTTATCGGGGAAGGGCCACAGGGTAACGGGCCTGAAGAAGCCGGCTTTAAAGCCCCTCACCCTGGCGTCATTCACGGCCCTGAGGCTGGAGCGGGCCACGCTTCCGTAGGCCAGGACAAGGACTTCTGCGTCGTCCTCGTAAAACGTCTCGTACTCGACAATGTCGTCCCTGAAGCGGTCGATCTTGCTCATGAGGCGCTTCATCTTCTTTTCGATCTCGTCGTTATTGTTCGTGGGGAAGCCCCAGTCGTTATGGGTAAGGCCGGTGATGTGCCAGCGGTAACCGTCGCCGAAGGAGGCCATACAGGGCAGGTCGTCCTGGGGGTCCGGGCGGTAGGGCACAAATTTTTCGGGAACGTCCGTGGGCCGCTTGCGGTTGACCAGCTTAGAGGGGTCAATTTTGGGAGTGACAACTTTTTCCCTCATGTGGCCGATGATCTCGTCGCTCATTATAAGCACGGGCTGGCGGTACCTCTCGGCGGCATTGAAGGCTTTGATGGCAATGTCGTAGCACTCCTGCACCGACGCCGGGGCGTAGCAGATGGTGCCGTGGTCGCCGTGGGTTCCCCACCGGGCCTGCATAACGTCCTGCTGGGCCGTCTTGGTGGGAAGGCCCGTGGAGGGGCCGCCCCTCATGACGTCCACCACTACAATGGGGATCTCGGCCATATAGGCCAGGCCAAGGTTCTCCTGCTTAAGCGAAAAGCCGGGGCCCGAGGTGGCGGTAAGGGCTTGCATCCCCGCTACCGAGCCGCCGATGGTGGCCGCTATTCCGCCGATCTCGTCCTCCATCTGGATGAACCTTCCGTTAAGCTTGGGAAGCTCCTCCGCCATAATCTCGGCAATCTCCGAGGAAGGAGTGATGGGGTACCCTCCGAAAAAGCGGCACCCTGCGGCGAGGGAACCGTAAGCAATGGCTTCGTTTCCTTGCCAGAAGGCTACTCCGGACATCCTAACCTTCCTCCCTTTCTTTAATGGTGATGGCCATATCGGGGCAGATATTTTCGCACTGTCTGCAGCCGATGCAGTCGTCCTGTCTTGCCGGGACGCTCTTTCCTCTTACTTCGTCAAGTTCGAGGACTTTTTTGGGGCAGATGTGAATACACAGGGAACAGCCTTTACACCACGAATTGTTCACTATAACATCGTATTTCTTTGGCAAAAAAGTCACCTCCTACGGGTTTTTGCAACCGGCGCCAAGGCTATTAAAATTGCTAAGGCTCCAATGAAAAAGAATAGCCTCAACTCGCCGCGAGTTCAACCCCGACGCAATATTTATCTTTTTTATCGAAGGCTATGAAAAAGAATAAAATGATAAAAATTCGCGGAAAGTGTTTCAGCATCCGACATCCGGCTCTTTAAAATACACGGGCTCAAGGTCCGCAGGGTAAACTGCCCTATCCGTGTAAAGATAAGCCAGAAGGGCGGTTGCCGAACCGCTTGGTCTTATTCTTCGCAAAGAAGGCGAGGAGGCGGGGAAAAAACTCCCCAGCCTTTCCGGAAAATCGGCGAATCGCTGCACCCCTCCTACCCCATGGCTTAAAACGGCAGTGGCTAGCTCCGCGCCTGCATAAACGCCTTCCGGAAAGACTTCCGCCGGAGGCTCGTCTTCCTCTCCGGCGCGGTAAAGGGCCGAATAAGCCCTGCCTCCCCCGGCGCTCAACAGGGGGCAAACAAGCGACCCCGGCGTCAGGCCGTGGCCGAAGGCGATAACCTCCAGAGAAGAAAGAGGAATAACCTTCTTCCCGAGCCCCCATGCCAGAAATTGAACAAAGGCCATCCCCGCCTTTATGCCGGTAAAGGAGCCGGGGCCAGTAACGGCGGCAAAAAAATCCATATCCCTTACAGTAAGGCCAAAGGCGCCCAGAAAGGACTCCACCAGGCCGGGAAGAAGAGCTGCCTGCGACTTGCCAAGCTCTGCGTTAAACTCCCCCCTGCTCCTGCCTCCCTCAGACAGGCCCAGGGTTGTCCACCTCATATTGGTGCAGTCAACTGACAAAATTCTTGCGCTCACGGCGGGAAACTCTCCTCCACTAATTTTCGTAAAGGGGCAAGAAGAAGCTCCCCCTCCTTGTTTTTTGCACTGAAGGTGAAAACGCGCCTCTCAGGCCGGTTAATCCCGTCGGGCGCAAAAATGTTAATTTCCAGCAGGGGCCTGTTCGAAAAAAAGCGGGCCCTCTCCGCCCACTCCACAAAGAGAATTGAGCCTTCGGCCTCCTCCCCCGCGAGGTCGAGGTCCTCCACCTCCCCCTCTTCCAGGCGGTAAAGGTCCGAGTGGACTATTTCCCTGCCCCCTGCTTCATACCGGTTGACAAGGGTAAAACTCGGGCTGCGCACCCTGGTAAACCCCAGCTCCTCGCAAAACCCCCGGACGAACGCCGTCTTCCCGGCGCCAAGGCCCCCGGTGAGGAGGACGGTGAATCCACCGGAGAGTTCCCGGGCCATAAGAGCCGCAATCCCCCTAGTCTCCCCCTCCGACGAGGAGTAGACGCGGAACGCAGAGCAAGTTTCGGAGGGGCGCTCACACATCGCGCTTCTTCCTCTTTTGCCTTGACGAGATAACAAAAAAAATCAAAACACCTGCAGCAATAAAAATAAAGGATAAAATCATGGAGGCCACCGGAAGCTCCCCGCCCATCTGTCTGGCCCCGAACATCCAGAACATGGCCAGCAGAAAGCCCCCCACCGTATAGCCAAGGCCCCTTCGGCGGATGCGCTCCGTCTTTTCAATCTCCTTCTGCCAGTCTACCCTTCTCTTTCTCAAATCCTTAAACTCCTCACTGCG
>JAAYQT010000385.1 GCA_012519165.1 Synergistaceae bacterium | reverse complement strand
TGCTCAGGAAGATAATGGAAACGGCAAACCCGGGGAACCAGCCGGAGTGCATGGCCGACAATCCAACCAGGATGGGGGCCACTATGGAGGAGAAAGTACACCAGACAATCCAGACTATAAGCTTGTCCATCGGCATTTCTGCCCAGATCCCGCCGATTAAGGCAAGGGCCACGGCGCCCAGGCCGAAAAGCACTACGTGAGCCGCCAGGCTCTTTTTAACGGATTCGTGGGAGACTGTGTACTTCTCCTCCTCCGTTGCGGCAGTAACTTCGGGCTTTTTCTTCCTGAAGATGATGATCATGGCCTGGATGAGGGAGACGGTGCCGGCGCCTATCATAACTCCGTGGGGGAGGTAGGTCTTCCCCAGGTCGGTCACGTTTTCAAAGCCAACCATGGCAAGAAACGGACTCACCCAGGGGGCTATGTGCTCAAAGTAGCCCCTAATCAAAAGCCCTATGGCGAGGGCTATCATGGCGTACACGTTCGCGATGAAGGCAATGCCCACCCCCGCCATGGGAAGGCCTGCGATACCAAGCGCCGGGAAAGAAAAGAGGAACTTGCTGCTTCCCACTGCGCCAAGGAAGACTCCCATGAGCAGGTGCTTTCCTTTTCTGCCCCCTTCGTCGCCCGCGATGAGCGCCTGGGCCGTGGCAATGCCGGGAGGCCAGGTGCCGGTGGCCGGGAAGAGCTCCGAGTCAAAAAGCCGGTAGACCAGGTGCATTCCTATGAGAGTTGCAATCCCCGAGCCTATCAGCATGGGTATGATCAGCGAGTGATCCCCGTAGCAGTAAAAAATGGCTACTGCAAGCAGGGTGCAGTTCGCCGCCCCGAAGCCGGCCGCCGATGTCATGGTCTGGACGAGATTCTGGCGGTCGAGGGAGCGGAACTTACCCATGGATTCGATGGGAATGCGCGCCAGGGTCATGGCAAGAAGCGCGCCAATGATGGATGTGTTGGGGGTAATGCCTATCCGTGAAATTATCTGCATGCAGATAATGCCTGCAAATGCCGAAACCAAGAGGCTCAGAATAAGAGTATTCGGCTCAAGGGCCTTCACATGCCGCCTTGTTTCCTGAACTGCCATAGCATTCTCTCCTTTCACAATCCAGCCTAATTAGTCCTCGTCCTTCAGGAATCCCGCGTGCTTTGAACAATTCCTCCTCTCGTAATATTTTGCAGAAACTTGAATTTACAGATATCACGCATCACATATTTAATACTGCGGCTTGGCGAAATTTTACATCCACTTCGGCTGAAATGCAATGTTTTTGTCCCCCCGCCCGTTTAGAAGCCTGACGCCGCAGGCGCGAAACCCGCGTCATAAGGACAAAAACCCATCGTTCCGTCAAGACGGCAATTAGCAACAAGTTTTTTCATTTCCATCTTCCAATGCCACAAAAATCCTTTTTCGTGTTACCATATGGCTGTTTCGTCACATCTTTAAAAAAAGGAGTGTCTCTTTATGAAGCGTTTTCTTTCTGTCCTGCCCATTTTTGCCGCCCTTTGCCTGTTTGCCCTTCCTGCCGCTGCCGCGCAGATGACGGTGACCGACAGCCTGGGGCGGTCTGTTACTATTCCCGCCTCGCCTGAACGGATTATCGGCTCCGGGTCGGGGGCGTTGCGGCTTATCACCTACCTCCAGGCCCGGGACAGGGTTGTGGCGGTAGACTCTGCTGAACAGAGAGTTCCGGCGCTGGGGGTACTGGTATCGACCCGCCCCTACTCCATCGCAAACCCGCAGTTTCAGGATCTGCCCGTCTTCGGCGAGTTCCGGGGCCACGACAACCCGGAGCTCATCGCGGGCCTCGACCCCCGTCCCCAGGTAATCCTGAAGGTATCCCCCCTCGCCGGGCCCCACCCCGACCAGCTCACCGAGAAAACGGGCATCCCGGTAGTGGGCTTTGAGTACGGCAACCTCTCTGACAAGAAGGAGGAGTTTTACGGAACCCTCCGTCTTATGGGCGCCATCCTGGGCAAGGAGGAGCGGGCCGAGGCGCTGGTTGCCTTCTTCGAAGGTCACCTTGCAGAGCTGGCCAGGCGTACTGCGGACATCCCCGAGGACAAACGTCCCTCCTGCTACATCGGCGGCGTGGCTTCCCGGGGCGCCCACGGCTTCACCTCCACCGAGCCCGGCTATCCTCCCTTCCTGTACACAAGCGCCCGAAACGTGGCGGATATAAAGGGAGAGAAGGCTTCAGCCGTGACCCAGGTTTCTAAGGAAAAGCTTCTTGAGTGGAACCCTGACATAATCTTCGTCGATATCAGCACCGCCACCGCCAAAGAC
Source organism: Synergistaceae bacterium (assembly GCA_012519165.1). GTDB lineage: Bacteria > Synergistota > Synergistia > Synergistales > Aminobacteriaceae > Aminivibrio. Next base: position 532 of record JAAYQT010000385.1, on the reverse strand, counting down.
GAGGCAAGCGCCCTGAACCAGCTGGCCTCCGACCCCGCCCTGGCCTCCCTCACTGCCGTTAAGGAAGGAAAAATCTGGAGCGTACTGCCCTACAACTCCTACACCATAAACTACGGCTCCGTGCTGGCCAACGGCTACTTCGTGGGCAAGGTCCTATACCCCGACAGGTTTGAGGACGTGGACCCGGCCGCCAAGGCTGACGAGATCTACACCTTTCTTGTGGGCAAGCCCGTCTTCGCCGAGATGAACGAGGGCTTCTCCGGCAAGGTGTTCGCTCCGCTGACTCCGGGGAAGTAGGCCGTGCATCTGGAGGGCCGTACCCTCTCGCCGGACTACGCCGGGCACATTCGCAGGAAGAACCTCTTTCTTGCAGGGCTGGCGGCGGCTTGCGTCCTGCTTACCGTCTTCTCCATCTCGCGGGGAGCCGTATTCATCCCCGTTAAAGAAGTGGCGGCGGCCCTGCTGGGCGGCGGCGAGGAGCGGTGGCGCATGATAGTGGTCAACATCCGCCTGCCCCAGACTCTGGCGGCTC
>JAAYQT010000384.1 GCA_012519165.1 Synergistaceae bacterium | reverse complement strand
GACGACCTGCGGGAGAGGATAGACGACATCATATGGCGGGTGAACTTCCGGGGCAGGACTCTCTACCTGTGCATCATTATAGAGTTCCAGTCCGCCGAGGACAGGTGGATGGCGGCCCGGCTTATGACCTACACAGGCCTTCTCTACGACGACATAGTCCGCCGCAAAAAAACCGTCGACGGAAAACTCCCGCCCGTGCTGCCCATAGTCCTTCACACGGGCCTGACTTCCTGGAAGTCGCCCTGCTCCGTAAAGGACCTTATAGCTCCAGTTTCGCCCGCCCTCTCTAGGTACTCGCCCTCGCTGGACTTCCTGCTGCTCGACGCCGCCGCCTTTGAAGAGAACGAGTTGGAAGGTTCCGACGACCTGGCGTCCTTCCTGTTCAGAATGGAGAGGAGCCGGGCGCCCGAAGAGCTGATAAAGCAGATATCCCGTCTCGGGGCTGTCCTTGAGAAAGAGAAGAGCGCGCACCTTCGCCGGTCCTTTACCGTATTTTTGACGAAGGCGCTGCTCCCTAGGAAGACGGGTAAAAAGGAATTTCCCGACCTTGACGATTTGCTGGAGGTGGAGAAGATGATAACCGATACCAGGCCCGAATGGGCGGACGCCCTGATTAAAGAGGGGGAGGCGAAAGGTGAAAAGCGGGGCATTTTGCTTGGTGAAAAGCGGGGCTTAAGGCTTGGTGTTACCCAGGCCAAGCGGGACACAGCTCTTCGCATGCTCCGCCGGGGCATGTCGGCGGCCGAGGTGGCCGAGCTTGTAGATCTTCCCCAGGATGAAGTGCTCCGACTGGCAAAAGAGGCTGCTAATTAAGAGCGCCAAAACACTGTAGCAGTATGTCGCATGCTCTCCCTCCGCCCTGTTACCGCCGGGTGCGGAGGGTTTTTTAAATTCGTTTGGCGAAAAACCCTTTTTAACAGGGAGGTCTGAATGAAGCCCTTTACAGATGTCCTCATAATTACCCACGGGGGGCCGTCCGTCGGCGGCGGACACGTGAGCCGGTGCTTCGCCCTGGCGGAGGGTTTTGCGTCTCTGGGCGTCTCCGTGAAGTGGCTGGTCAACGACCATGCCGTAGAGATGCTCGCCGGAAGGGGCATAGACGGGGAGCGGATAACCGCCGCAGAAAACCCATTTGCGGGAAACGTCCCGCCCGTCGGCCTTCTCCAGGGGGCGGAGAATCTACGAATCTGCGTAGTGGACAGTTACGAAGCGTCGCCCGCATTTTGGGCTAAACTTAAGGGGATGTGCAAAACCGCCCTTATCGACGACTGTCGAGTCCGCCCGGTGGAGAGGGAGTGCGATATCCTGCTTAACTACAACCTTAACGCCTCCTCCCTTGGGTATGAATCGGGCCATGCCGGGCTCCTCCTGGGACCCGGGTACGCTCTGCTGCGGAAGGGTTTTTGGGAGCTTGCCGCCGGCGAAGGCGATACCGTCCTCATAATTCCCGGAGCAAGCGACTTATTGAATACCGGAGGGCAGTTTACGGACTGGTGGAAGGGCGACTGGCCGAAGGCCGAACTCATTCTCGGCCCGCTGGTATCGGCGTCCCTTGCGGAAGAAATAGCGGCGCGGTCCCGTAAGTTAAAAAACCTTTCCGCAGTCCGCGACCCCGCCGACCTTCCGGAGCGTTTGGCGAAATCAAGGGCAGTGATATGCACCTCCAGCGTTACTTCTTATGAGGCGCTCTCCCTCTGCAAGCCTATGGCCGTCTTCCAGACGGCGGGCAATCAGCTGGAAATCGGCCGGGAGATTGAAAAAAGAGATCTGGGGGTAAATCTTGGCCCCTGGGGCCAGTGGGGCGTCCCTGAATTGAAGCATTTTTTGGAAAACCTTCCGCCCCCGCCGAAACGGGCGGTAAACCCCCGGGGCGCCCTTAAGGCAGCCGAAGAGCTGCTTAAACGCGCCCGGTAAAACCCTACTCCCATTTTGGGCAGTCAATCCGTCAAATTCCTTACATATCCGCCTAACCTGCGCATAACATCAACCCTTTGCGGTTAACATTCCTCCAATGGAAAAATTTTCACGGGCAGCGGACTACTCGCTAAAAAACGGGCGGTTATAGGGTAAAATAGTACCTGCGGCT
>JAAYQT010000383.1 GCA_012519165.1 Synergistaceae bacterium | reverse complement strand
GCTGCATCAGCTACACCCTTTTCAAGAGCTCCGACGACGATGTAACGCTGATGTACTACGAGGAGTGGGAGTCCATGGACGCCCTAAGGGTCCACCTTAAGACGGACCACATCCTGGAGGCCCGGGAGGCCAGGAAGGACCTAATCGAAGGGGCGCCCCTCGTGCGGGTGTTCGACGCGACAGAGACGTATATCTAGGCGGACCGCCCGTCAAAAAGCCTTCTTATTCAGGAGAATATGACGGCCTTCCGTCCGTTATGATAGAATGTATTCTATGAATAGAGAGGCGAAATATCCCGAAGACTCTATACTTATTATAGGAAACTCTCAAACTACCGGATTTAATCCCATAAACCAGCAGTTCGGTGCGTTTTTTCTTACCTTCATCCTGGACAGGGACTCGGGGGAAATTCTGGACTGCGGCGCGTCGGCCACGGTGAGGACCACCGAAAGATTTATAAGAAGCCTGTTTCTGGGCAGACGCCTGGCAGAGGACGAGGAAAGCATTATTGCAGCGGTTCAGTCCAGATACTTCGGGTCCTCCCAGAAGGCGATAGTAGCGGCCTACAGGGACGCCCTGAAAAAATACAGGGAAGTCATGGCGTCAAAAAAGTAGATTAAATAAAAACTGGCCCCATGCGACACTGGTTTTCGCCGCCGGGGGCCGGTTTTTTCTTCGGTGATATTTGATTGAAAAATCAGGCCCGGCTGACCCGGATGACGGCAGAGGCAACCCTTGCTCCGCCCCCCGGGGCGGTTTTCGCGGCTGGTCCGCTAAAGGACCTTCCTGATAGTGTCTATTATAGTGCCGTCCCTGTACTCCACGATGCCGGTGATTTCGTCGGAGAAGTTTACCTCCTCGGGGACGCCCGTAATCTTCTCAATATCAGCCTTTAACTTTCTTATATCCATGACGGGAAGGCCCGCGTCGGAGGCAAGCTTTGCAATATCCTCCCTCAGGGGGTTAATTGCAATGCCCCTTTCGGTTACTATGGCGTCCACCGTCTCGCCGGGGGTGACCACGGTCTGGACCCTCTCCCGGATGGAAGGCACGCCGTTTCTCATGGAGGGCACGGTTACCACGGTTAGCTTTGCCCCCGCCGCCGTGTCGGAGTGTCCTCCCGAAGCCCCCCTTAGTACCCCGTCATGGCCGGTGAGGACGTCCACGTTGAAATCCACGTCCGTATCGAGGGCGGCGAGTATTACCACGTCCAGGTCGTTGACCAGGCAGCCCTTGTTGAAGGGGTTGGCGTAGCAGGATACGTCCACCTCCATGTGTCCCGGATTGTTGGCCAGGGACGACGTAACCGCCGAGTCGAAGCTCTGCACGTCGAAGAGGGCGTCGAACAGCCCCTCCTCAAGCATGGAGACCATGTACCCGGTGATGCCCCCGATGCAGTAACTGCCCCTTATCCCCTCCGCCTTCATATAATCCCTTACGTATCGGGCGGCCGCAAGGCTGGGCCCTCCTCCGCCGGTCTGGAACGAACAGCCGTTTTTCAGCATGCCGGAAGCCTTCAGAAGTCTGAACGCCAGGTCGGCAATGTGCAGCTGAACGGGGTCGCGGGTCACCCTGGTGGCGCCGGTGGCGATCTTTGACGGGTCGCCGATGGAGTCTACCTCGACCACCTGGTCCACCAGGTACTGGTGCACCGAGATCCGCGGGGCCAGGGGATATTCCACCAGGTCGTCGGTAACTGCAATTACGTGGTCCGCGTAGCGGGCGTCAAGCATGGCGTACCCCATGGCCCCGCACGCATTTTTACCGGCGGCGCCGGTGAAGTTGCCAAGCCTGTCGCAGGCCGGCGCGGCCAGGAAGGCCACGTCGATATGGAGGCTGCCTTCCTCGATGGCCCTTGCCCTGCCGCCGTGGCTTCGGATAATCACGGGATACTCCGTCTCTCCCGCTGAAATGGCCCTGCCTACCTCCCCCCTGACCCCGGACGTGTTGAGCCTTGTCACCACCCCCCGCCTTATGGCGTCTGCCACGCAGTCGTGGGACTCTCCCAGGGAGCTTGGGGCGAGGGTGAGGTTTTTTATTCCCATGCGCTCGATGAGGGAGAGGGTCATCTCCACCACTGCGTCCCCGTTTCTCAGGTGATGGTGGAAGGAAATCGTCATGCCGTCCCTGAGCCCCGACCTCTCTATGGCCTTTTCAAGATTCGGCGCCACCTTGCACGACGTGGGCGCCGCAATCTTGCGGGGGTAAAGGGTGGGCGTCCAGACGTAGTCCCCTTCAAGCCTTGACCAGGGCCCTCCGTAGGGGGCAAGGCTTCCGAACCCTTCGAGGGCGGCGGGGACCTCCCTGCCTATTGAATTAACCGTCATCTTTGCATTCCTCACAGGTCATCAACCTCCATCCCGGCCAGGCGGGCCAGCTCCAGCGTCCTCAGGGCCTGGGCGACAACGGGGGCGTCCACCATCTTGCCGTCCACAGCCAAAACGCCAAGCCCTCTCTCCTCCGCCTCCCTGGCGCCTCTGACAATGCGGGCCGCCTTGCGGACCTCCTTTGCCGGGGGGGTGAAGGCCTCGTGTATTATGGGAACTTGTGAGGGGTGTATTGCGGCCTTGCCGGAAAAGCCAAGGGATACGGCGAGCTTCGCCTGCTCCCGGAGCCCGGCCTCGTCGTCAATATCGGTGTAGACCGTATCGAAGGCGAGAAGGCCGAAGGCCTTTGCCGCCATCACCACCGCTGCCCGTGCGTAGAGCAGCTCCGAGCCCTCCCGGGTTACCCTGATTCCGATGTCGGCCGCCAGGTCCTGCCCTCCGATTGTCAGTCCCAAAATCCTTTTTGACGAAGCTGCGATCGCAGGGGCGTCCACGATGGCCCTGGCCGTCTCAAGCATGGCATGGATTCGGACCGACCCCGGTTCCAGGC
>JAAYQT010000382.1 GCA_012519165.1 Synergistaceae bacterium | reverse complement strand
GTCACGGTGCTGGGCTATATTCAGCGGGGGGGAAGCCCCACGTCCTTCGATACGGTGCTGGCCTCCCGCATGGGGGCCTTTGCAGTGGAATCCCTGCTTGAGGGCAAATCCGCGGCTATGGTCTGCTCTCTGGGGGGGCAGGTGGAACTTTGTTCTTTCACTGAGGGCCGGGACGCCAAGAAACGGCTTAGCCCGGAACTTTTAAGCCTGGTGGAGAAGCTGGGGGTGTAGCGTGGAAGCGCCGTCGGCTATTGGCAGACTAATAGCCTCCGACCGGGGCAAAAGAGGAGTACCTTCCCTTTTTCGTCCCTCCTTTTTGGTGGACGCCCTCCGTCTTGCGGAAGGAGCCTCAAAGGCGGCGGTGGTGAGCGGTTTTTATGTGCCTTCCCGCGACTCCCCTGAGACCGACGGCCCCGGCGGCGCGGTAATATTTGCCAGGGCCCTGGCCAGAAGCGGCCGGGAGGCGGCGATTTTTACCGATTCCCTCTGCGAGAAGGCTCTGAAAGCCTGTTCTATGGCCGTAGACGGCCCCGAAGTTATAAGGGCGAAGTGCGGGGGCGACATTTTAGCCTTCGGCCCCGATCTGCTGGTTTTTATAGAACGGCTGGGCCGGGCCCGGGACGGCAGGTACTATAACATGAGGAGCGAGGATATCTCCGACTTCACTCCTCCCCTGGATGGTGCGGCCCTGGCAGGCGGGTTAAGGACTTTAGCCGTGGGCGACGGGGGCAACGAGGCAGGGATGGGGGGTTTTCGATCCGACCTTGCGAAGCTTCTGCCCCACTATGAAAACTGTCTTTCCGTGATCGGCGCAGATGTTGCCCTGCCCGTGGACGTCTCCGACTGGGGCGGGTACGCCCTGGCGGCCATGCTCTCCATGAAAGCAGGCCGGTGGCTTGGGCCTGAAGAGGGCGAAGTTGAGGCCATGCTGGAGGCCCTGGTGGCCGCCGGAGCAGTGGACGGCGTTACTCTAAAGAGGGAGCCCACCGTGGACGGCTTCGGGGCGGAAGAGCACGCCCGGGTAGTGCGTGAACTGCGGAAAATTTGTTTTTCTCCGGCCCTTTTGCAGGGTCGCCCTTGAATTTCTTCATTTCACTTGTGTTTTTTAAGGGGCGGTGGGTATAATGGGGCGGAACGGAAGGGTTTTCTCTCTTCTCGTATCCTGTGTTATTATTTTGATGACGGTTTTTTCATTCTGGGCGGCCCGCTCCAACAGGGCGGCCGGCTCGTTCGAGATCCACGGGCTTCTGCTTTGCGACGAAGTGGACGACCAGATGCGCCCCATCGGCGCGGGGTCCGTCTTCAGGCACGGAACAAGGCAGCTCTGTCTGTGGTTCGAGTACTCCAGGTCCTCCGGCAGCGACGGCGTGCGCGTGCGCTGGTACTACCGGGGCAGGCCGATTCACTCCGAATATCTCAGGATGGCCCCCGGCGACGGCGCCAAGGCCTTCTGCCTTCTGTTGGAGGACGGCGCTCCTCTCCCGAAGGGGTCCTATTCAGTTAGGGTTTCAATGTACGACAAAGTTTTTTCCGATGTGCCATTTGAGATTGTCGATTGACGACAGGCGCTTTTCAAATTGCGCCGCTTCCCATCCCTCCTCCGGGAGGAAGGGGGCGGCAGCTTCAGGAAGGGGATGTCAGTTTTCGTGTTTCCCATGCTTTTGTTAACTTCAGCTTTCCCGCCCGTCCAAACGGGCCCGGAATCCGCCTCCCGGCGGATCAGTATGTGAAGATGTCCGACGTAGTAGTCGATAAAGAGCTTAACGTCTCCGGACCGGAAACGGCAGCCAGGCCGAGGCACACCTTCGGACACCTTGCCTCCCTTCTAAACCCCGAGCTTCGCAAAATTGCGAAAGAGCTTGGCTTAAGCGGTTTTTCCGCCCTCCGGAAGGACGACCTTATAATCGCCATTCTCAAAGCCCAGGCCGAGGAGCTTAACTACAGGTTCGGCGGCGGAACCCTTGAAATTCTGCCCGAAGGCTACGGCTTTTTAAGGCCCAAGGGCCTTCTTCCCAGCAATCATGACGTTTACGTGTCAGCCTCCCAGATCCGCCGCTTCGGCCTCCGGAACGGCGACGTAATCTGGGGTCTGGTGCGCCCCCCCAGGGACTCCGAACAGTACGAGGCCCTGCTCAGGGTGGAGATGGTTAACTTCTCCGACCCTGAAGCGGCCCGGAGGCGGCCCCATTTCAACGCCATCACCCCCATCTTTCCCGACGAAAGAATGGCCCTTGAGACGGATTCCAGGGAGATCTCCACCAGGCTGGTGGACCTTTTTGCTCCCATCGGCAAGGGGCAGAGGGCCCTCCTTGTGTCTCCCCCCAAGGCGGGAAAGACCACCATGCTTAAAAAAATTGCCAACGCCATCACGGTAAACTACCCGGACCTCATCCTCATGGTGCTGCTCATTGACGAGCGGCCCGAGGAGGTCACGGATATGTCTCGCTCCGTGGACGGCGAAATTATTGCCTCCACCTTCGACAGGCCCGCCGACGAGCACATACGGGTAGCCAACCTGGCGCTGGAGAAGGCCAAGAGGCTGGTGGAGGCCGGCAAGGACGTGGTGCTTCTGCTGGACTCCATTACCCGTCTGGCCCGCGCGTCCAACCTCGTGGTGCCCCCGTCGGGAAGAACCCTTTCCGGCGGTATGGACCCGGCGGCCCTCTATTTCCCCAAGCGCTTTTTCGGCGCGGCCCGGAATATTGAAGAGGGGGGGAGCCTCACCATCATAGGCACCGCCCTGGTGGACACGGGCAGCCGGATGGACGAGGTAATTTACGAAGAGTTCAAGGGCACGGGCAATATGGAGCTTCACCTGTCCAGGAAGCTGGCTGAGCAGAGGGTCTTCCCCGCCATCGATATTATTCGCTCGGGCACCAGGCGGGAGGAGCTTCTCATGGACGAGGACGAGCTCAGCCGGGTGTGGCTCCTCAGGCGGCGCCTTGCAAACGTGGATGAATCGGGGGCTCTTAACCTGATCATAGATAAATTGAAGCAGTCGGCAACCAACAGGGATTTCCTCCAGACGATAAAAACGTCGTAGCGGAGTGATATCCGGAGATTTTTGTTATGCAGAGGAGGCAGGGGAGATGAAAAAACGCAATTCTCCATCACCCTATAAGAAAAACCGCAGTAAACCTGCGGGAAAAAAGTCTGAAAGATTCGGCTTTTTTGTTGTTATTGTGACCATGCTGGGGGCGGCATCGGTACTTTGCATGGGCGCCGACGGAAGGTCTGCCCTGCCGGCATGGGGCAGCCTGGGGGACCCCGGAAGCCGCCTTGAGGCCGTACTGCCCTCTTCCGGGTTTATGGTAGTGGATATGTCCGGCGTCTATACCCCGGACGAGGGGCGGAAGCTGAGCCACAGAACCCTTAAAAAGGCCTCCGGCGAAGGCGGGGAGGCGTCCGACGAGTGGCGTCTTCCTTCAGCTCTGTCGGTAAGCGCGGCGGCAAATCCGCCCCGGTCGCCCTTCGAAAACTCAGGGGTAACGGTGCTTTCCGGCTTTAAGGTTAGCCTTCCCAACAGTCTTCCGGTGGAGGGGCAGTGTTTCGGTATGACGGGCGGGGGCGCGGTTAACGGCGGACAGTCCCGGCTTGGGGCCTTTTCGGCCGCTGCGGAAGCTGAGGTTTTGACCGCCTCCGATATGTCGGCTCTGCTGCCCGGCAAGATGGAGTCCGATTACGACGACATTGTGCTAAGCGAAGTCTCCGACGGCCGCACCATCTCCCTTGAGGAAGGGGACGACGAGCCCATGGCCGAGGGGGAGGAAGTGGTCCTCGCCCGGGTTAAGGCCCAGTGGAAGGAGCACTTCGTCAAGGCCGGGGAGACCATGTCGGATATCGCCGTCTCCTACGGCGTGCCCATGTGCGATATTGTCAAGGCCAACGAGCTTAAAAACCCGGACAGGCTGTCGGAAAAACAGCTTCTTCTAATTCCGGAAGGCCCCGACGCCGTGGACGCCACCCTTGAAGAGGTGCTTACCCGGAAAGCCCGGGTGGCGGCGGCCAGGGAGAAAGTCCTGCCCGTGAAGGTGACCGCCTACGTGGTGGCCCAGGGGGACAGCCTGTGGTCCATCGCCAACTCGAACAACCTGGAGATAGACACCCTCTACGGCAGCAACGACCTTAAAAACCCGGATCTCCTGAAACCCGGCGCGACTCTGCGCATCCCCAACCAGGACGGGGTTTTCTACAAGGTAAAACAAGGCGATACCCTGGAGAAAATAGGAAAAGCTTACGGTATTCCCGTAGAGCGGATTAAAAAAGGCAACCTCGAAGGAGCGTTGACTGCCGAGCTTAAAGCGGGCCAGGAGATCTTCCTGCCCGGCGGAAGGCCCGATACCACCGTGGCCTCGGCCCAGAAGAAGGGCGGGGGGGTGATCTCTGCGGGGTCCCGAAGTTACCGGTGGCCCGTTATTGGTAAAATAAACAGCCCCTTCGGCTGGAGGAGGCACCCTATTACCCGCAGGCGGGATTTCCATACCGGCATCGATATCAAGGCGCCCAGGGGAAGGGTGATTAAAGCCGCCAAGGCGGGAAGGGTGGAGT
>JAAYQT010000381.1 GCA_012519165.1 Synergistaceae bacterium | reverse complement strand
GCGCCGCTCTCCTCCACCCCCATCTTGCAAATCCTGTCAAAATCCCTGGGGTTGCCCACAGCCCAGGCCACGGCCCGGCACATGCGGTCCACCCGCTCCTGGCTGTAGTTTTCAATAATTTTTTCCGCCGCCCTGGCCTTTGCCACTATCTCCTCCAGGGCGCCAAGCTGCTCGGGGGTTATCTCTTTTTTTGCCATTTAATGCATCTCCTTACTTTTCCATCCTCCAGGGCTCGATCTCCTCCCAGGGCCAGATCCTCCAGGGCTTCTCTTCGCCCCTCTTCCTGAAAATATCGTTAATATTCCAGCAGCCTTCCGTTACTACGGGGGCGTTTTCCATCCTTACGTCGATGAGGCACGGCTTGTTCAGGGCAAGCGCCTCCTCTAACACCGGCTTGAATTCCCCTGCGCTCTTCACGGTGTAGCCTTTTATACCGTAAGCCTCTGCAATTGCGGCAAAGTCCGGGGTGTAAGGTTCGCCGTCCCTTTCAAACAGCGTGCCGAACTGGTGTTCGTAGTGCTGGTTCTCAAGGCCTGCAATGGTGCCGAAGGCGCAGTTGTTCATTACCACCCAGACCACGGCAATATTGTCAGCCGCGGCAGTGGCCAGGGGGGACACGTTGGCGCCCATGCCCCCGTCGCCGATGAGGGCCACCACCTTGCGGTCCGGGCACGCCACCTTTACGCCCAGGGCCGCAGAGGGGCCGTATCCCATGGTGGCAAGGCCTCCGGGGGCCACGAAGGTACCGGGTTCATAGATGGGGAACTGCTGCCCCACGCCGTTCTTGTTCCACCCCACGTCCGCCACCACAAAACCGTCCCTGGGGAGGGCCTCCCGGAGGTCCGCAAGGATCCGCTCCGGCCTCATGGGGAACTGGTCGGATTTCTGGGCGTCGGCGATGGAGGCAAAGTAGGCCGCCTTTGCGTCTGCTATCTCCTTTACCTTACCGGGGCGCTTAACGCCCTCCGGGAAGAGCTCCCTGGCAGCGGCCAGGATCGCCTCCAGGGCATGTTTTGCATCGCACACGGCGCCGATCTCCGTCTTGTAGTTACGGCCTATCTCCTCCGGATTGATGTCGATGTGAATAAACTTTGTGGGCGGAATGTCGAAGGTCTCCCCCCTATACCAGGAGCTGCAGTCCGCCTCGGACATCCTGGTGCCCACTGCCATCATCACGTCCGCCTTCATGGCGGTGGAGTTGTTGAACTCAGTGCCCCAGAAGCCCGTCATGCCCACTGCCAGGGGGTGGTCGTCGGGGATTGCCCCCTTGCCCATGAGGGTATAAAGAACGGGGATTTCAAGATGCTCGGCCAGGGCCTTCAGCGCGGCAGATGCGCCGGAGGAGATGACCCCTCCGCCGGGGTAGAGAATGGGGTTTTTGGCCTTGCCCAGCATGGCGGCAATATCTTTAGCCGTCTTGGTATCAAGGCCGGGCTTGGGCAGCAGGGGGAAGTTATCGATGCGGGCGTCGAAGAAGCGCACGTCCAGTTCCATGGAGAAGATATCCATGGGAACGGAAACCAGCACCGGCCCGGGGCGGCCTGTCATTGCCAGCCGGAAGGCCTTGTCCATAATCTCGGGCATAAGCTCAGCCCTGTCCACCCGCCAGGCCCTCTTAACAAAGGGGCGGTAGATCTCGTACTGGCTGGCGTCGGCATGGAGGTTCACCTCTTGGTGGGGGTGACGGCCGAAGTAGCAGCTGGGCACATCCCCTGCTATAACCACCATGGGGACGGCGTTAAGCGAGGCCTCCGCCACTCCCGTGGTGGCGTTGGCAAGGCCAGGGCCAAGGTGGGTCATGAGAACACCCGGTACCTGGCATCCCTTGCCCCTCGAGTAGCCGTCGGCGGCGTGGGCGGCAATCTGCTCATGGCGGACTGAAATAAACTTTATGGAACTCTCCTTCAGCGCGTCCAGAAACCCTATGACGGTGTGGCCGCAAAGGCCGAAGATCTTCTCCACCCCCCGGGCCTCCAAAAACTTCACCAGTTGAAACGCAACCAGATCTTTCTTCATCTCTCAAGCCTCCATTTCGTTAATGTGAATTTAACCCGAGGTCAATTCCCGTCCGGGTGAATGACCGCAAGGCAACTCTTCAGCTCCGCCGCCGGAATTTGGCCGGGGGCGGAGGCCTTGCTTCCTACCGCAAAAGTCAGGTCCGACCCGAACAGCCCTCCGGTAAGCCGGGTTACGGCTCCCGGGCCCCCCATGGACATGGTGATTACGGGGGTGTCCGGATACTCCCTGCGGAACGCCAGGGTGGCCGTCATCATGGCCAGCACGTCCTCCTCGCACCGGGGCATGGCCGCAAGTTTTGCCACGTGGGCGCCCGCCCGGACCTGGGCCGCCAGGGTCGAGAAGACGACCTCCTTCGAAGGCGTTTTCTCAAAATCGTGGGAGGATACTATGAGGTACGTCTCACTTCCGGCGATCATGGCCAGGACTTCCCGAATTTTTTCATCGCCGTAGACCAGCTCTACGTCGATAAAGTCCACAAGGGCTTCCCTCGTCGCCTCCCGGTAGAGGCTGAACTTGGCCTCGTCGGAGACCTTTTTGAAGCCTCCCTCCCAGTCTCCCCGGCAGGTAAGGATAATGGGAATCTCACCGACTGCCTTCCTTACCTCCCTTATCATGGAGAGGGAAAGTGCCGTATCCTCCACAAATTCCCAGGCGTCCACCCGGAGTTCGATGATGTCCGGAGCGATGGAGGGGATATTCCCCGCCTCTTTCGAAATTTCCTCCCGGCTCTTTCCTACGAGGGGCACGCAGACCAGGGGAAGGGGCCCGCCCAAAACCCTCCCCCTCGACACAATGGGCTTGTTTGGCTGTGGTCTCATTAAGAACCTCCCGCTTAAATTCTTGATGGTCATTATCCCCTCAAATCGTCTATTTGACAATGAAACACCCCGATATTAAGGCCTTTTCGGTAAAATTCACTGACGCTCGATTTCTTATTTTCAAAACACGAAACTCAAGCGCTGTTTTTGTTGGAATCAAACCACATATACAATATAATGAGGCGTAAAATTTTGCTCCAAATATAAAGTTGCTGATTTTATACGCAGATTCAGGAGGCTGAACAGTGCTATTTAACTCTCATGTATTTCTTTTTTTGTTCCTTCCAGTTACGTGGATTCTATTCCGGTTCGCGTGCGCCATGAAGATTACGGATGCGGCGGTGGCGCTTCTTCTCATTGCCTCCCTCGTTTTTTATTCCTACTGGAATCCCCCTTTCATATTCCTGATACTCTTCTCAATCCTTTTTAACTTTTCCTGGGGAAGGTTGATAGAGAGATCCATTAAAATTGGGAAATCCGGGAAATTTTGGCTTTCCAGCGGCGTTTCGGTAAATTTGCTGCTCATAGCATACTTCAAATACGCTAATTTTTTTATGACAAACATTTTTTGGCTTTGGGGTAAAGAGTGGGTAGCTCTTGACATCTTCCTGCCCCTCGGAATTTCCTTCTTCACCTTCCAGCAAATTGCGTATCTTATCGACTGCTCCAAAGGAATAGCGAAAGGTCACGCCTTTACGCACTACGCCCTCTTTGTAACCTTCTTCCCCCAGCTTATTGCGGGGCCGATAGTACGCTATGAGGACATTACGCCTCAATTTTCCCGGCTGAGGACTTTCGCCCTAAGCCATCGAAACACGGCCATGGGGATAACCCTTTTGACCCTGGGACTCTTTAAAAAGCTTGTAATTGCCGACACTCTTTCGCCCTGGGTCGCCGCCGCTTTCGACGGGACCTCACCTCTGACTTTTTTCGAGGCATGGGCCGGATTGCTTTCGTACACATTTCAAATCTACTTCGATTTCTCCGGCTACTCGGACATGGCGCTAGGCCTCGGCAGGCTGTTCAACATCGAGCTGCCCATTAACTTCAACTCCCCCTACAAAGCATTGTCCATCAGCGATTTTTGGAGAAGATGGCACATGACCCTATCTTCGTTTTTAAGGGATTACGTCTACATCCCCCTGGGAGGCAACCGCAAGGGTGAACTTCGACGAAATATAAACCTGATGGGAACCATGCTAATCGGTGGACTGTGGCACGGCGCCTCCTGGAATTTTGTCATCTGGGGCGGACTTCACGGCGTTTACCTTGCGCTTAACCACGGATACCGTAAACTAATGTCCTTAATTAATATTACCCCCCCCCGTATTCTTACTCCGATATACTGGCTAGTCACTTTTAGCTCGGTAGCCTTCGCCTGGGTATTTTTCAGGGCTCCCTCTTTTTCCAGGGCATGGGAGATATTGACAGGTCTTACCGGGTCAAACGGGGTAGTCTTTCGTCCTAACTGGATTCCTTTTTTAAAGCTAAAAACCCTTTTCCTTACCCTTGGCGCAAAAATAGAGGCGCCCGCAGATTGGGCGATGCCGGGAGGCAGATACTAGATAATGCTATTAGCCGTATGCCTCCTGGGTTCAGTAATACTTCCCAACAGCTACGAATGGGCCATGAGAAACTTCAGGCGGGATCGTTTCTCTATTTTTAAGGCAGTAGGAGTAGGAGCCGTTTTAGCTGTCAGCATCTGCTTTCTTGACCGTATATCCGAATTTCTCTACTTTCAGTTTTGAGGTGGCATAATGAAAAATTTTTGGAAGCGGCGTTCCATAATAATTCTCGCTGCAGCATTTTTTTTCTGTATTCCGGTAGCATTCGTGAACTATATGGTGGACCCTTACTGGTGTTTCCAGCACAGAGTTCCTATCGGGCGGTATCAGACTTCAATAGATGAACGCCAGCAAAAGAGCAACTTTCTGGCCACCAGGACTCCGGACATAGACACGGTCATCATGGGCAACAGCAGGGTGACCTATACAGACGTGCAAAATGTCCCCGGGAAAGCCTTCAACTATGCTTCCAGCAGCATGAAGTCTGTAGAGTTTTTACCCTACCTTAAATTTGCATCTATGAGAAGTTCATTGCCGGTAAAAACCCTTATCCTTGGATTGAGTTTCGTTGACACAAACAAAAACTCGACCATCTACTATGATAAGCCTGAGGAGTACATACAGAGAGCCCTTTCCCCGTGGTTTAGAAACAAGTCATTATTGAATTTCAAGCTATTCTATAATTCTATAAAATTAATAAGAAAAGAATTAAAAGGCGATTATCATGATGCTTACACCTGGGAGGGAGGCAAAGTCATACCAAGCCGCCGTATGATGTTGCCCGTTAGGGAAGAAATCCGGAAAAAAGAAATTGAGAGCAATCTGGCAACTTACAGGGAAAGAGGCTACGGCAAGGACTTTATCTACCAGGACAACCGACCCACTTACGAAGAAATAAAAGAGGCTTTCCCGGACGCGCGGATTTTAGTTTTTACAACCCCCGTTTCTGAACATCTGTTGGGTTTATTGGCAGAACAGGGGCTGTTTAACCAATACGCCAGATGGATAGAGGATATTGTCGACTCCTTCGGTGAACTATGGAATTTCATGTATTACAATAAAATCACTACCGACGGTCTAAATTATAAGGACGCTCACCACTACTCGC
>JAAYQT010000380.1 GCA_012519165.1 Synergistaceae bacterium | reverse complement strand
TCGGCCTTCTGACGCTTCAGTTTGCCATTATTATCGCGGACCGTTTTTACGCCGTCTTCGGCCGCGGAGAGGAGGCCCGGCCATGCTGAGCTTTTCCCTCATAGTGCTGCTTCTTATCTGTGTCCTGTTCATGGGCCTCCCGGTGGCCTTCTCCCTGGGGGGGACGTCGCTGGTGCTGATAGCCGCCTTTGAACTCCCCATGAAGATAGTGGGGGCAACAATTTTTTCATCCCTGGACAGCTTCACCGTACTATCCATCCCCCTGTTTGTGCTTATGAGCCAGATTTTGCTCGACGGCCGTATCGGGGACGACCTGTTTGACGTGATGAACGCCTGGGTACGCCACCTTCCCGGCGGCCTTGCCATAGCCACCATCCTGGCCTGCGCCTTCTTTGCGGCCATCACCGGCTCCGGCGCGGCCACTGCGGCCACCATAGGCATGGTGGCTTACCCGGCCATGATCGAGCGGGGGTACGAGAAAAAATTCACCCTGGGCCTCCTGGCCGCAGGGGGTACGCTGGGAATCCTTATCCCTCCCAGCATTCCCATGATCCTCTACGGCTCCATCACCGAGGAGTCGGTGGGCAAGTTATTTATCGCCGGAGTCATCCCCGGCCTTGTCCTCACCGGGCTCTTTATTGCATACGCAGTCTACAAGAGCAAGCGGGGCGGGTTCACCCCCATGGAGAAGGCCCCCTGGAGCGAAAGGCTCCAGGTCACCCGGAAGAACTTCTGGGGCATCCTTCTTCCCTTCCTGATCATCGGCGGCATCTACACCGGAGCCTTCACCCCCACCGAGGCGGCGGCGGTGGGGCTTGTTTACAGCCTGTTTATTACGCTGGTAGTGTACAGGACGATAAGGCTCCGGGACATCCCCGACATCTGTCTCCGGTCTGTAACCACGTCCTGTATGATCGCGGTCATCATTGCGGGAGCGGTGCTCTTCGGCAGGGTGATGACCCTGCTTATGATTCCCCAGAAGCTTACCGAGCTCGTTATCAGCAACAACTTCTCGGTAATGATGTTCCTTATCGCCATGAACGTGCTGATGATCATCCTGGGATGCATCCTCGAAACGGTATCCATAGTGCTGCTCACCATGCCACTGGTGACCCCCATCCTTCACGCCCTGGGCATCGACCCCATCTGGTACGGCATTGTGGTCACCGTGAACATGACCCTGGCCCTGATTACGCCTCCCGTGGGCATGAACCTCTACATCATCAACAGCCTGAGGCCCGATATACGGATGGGCGAGACCATCGCAGGAGTATTTCCCATGATGGCCATTATGCTGGTCTTCCTCGTCCTGGTTATTCTCTTCCCCGGGATGAGCACGTGGCTTCCGTCCATAATGCACTAGGAATTTACCGCAGGAGGTGCGGCAGGTGATCAATCAGCTGAAGCGGAAACTGGAACGCGGAGAGGTCGTCCTTGGGATGTTCATAACCCTGAACTGCCCCGACCTGGTCGAAATTACGGGACTGGCAGGGTTTGACTTCTGTATAATCGACACGGAGCACGGTCCCGGGAACCCCGAGTCCATCCAGCACATGCTCCGGGCCGCCGAGCTCCGGGGGGTGACGCCGGTGGTGCGGATACCCGACGCGGCCCCCGTCACCGTCCTCCGCACCCTGGACGTGGGGGCTGCGGGGATAGAGGTTCCCCAGATAAACTCCCCCGAGGCGGCCAGGGAGCTGGTGAAGTCTGCCAAATACTTCCCTTCGGGCGAGAGGGGGGCCTGCCTTACCAGGTCGTCCCGGTACGGCTTCGTGCCGGGGGTGGCGGAGTACTTCAGGGAGGCCAACAGAGAAACCCTTGTCATAGTCCACTGTGAAAATAAGGAGGGCCTGGCCTGCCTGGACGAAATTGCGGCAGTTGAGGGTATCGACGTTATTTTCGTGGGCCCCTACGACCTTTCCCAGTCCTTCGGCATCCCGGGGCAGATCTACCACCCGACCATGGTGGAGGCCGTTGCCAAAGCCCTTTCAGTGGCAAAGAAGGCGGGCAAGCCCGCAGGTATCTTTGTCAGCTCCGTGGAGGAGGCCAGGGCCAGGATTGACGAGGGCTTCACGTACATAGCCTACAACACCGACGCCCTCATCTTCGCAGAAGTGTGCAAAAAAATTGTTGCGGGAGCGAGAGCCTGAAGTCAGGGGCGCTTAAAAGTAAAACGCCGGGGGGAAAACCGCCCGGCGTTTTTTAAATCCGCTTTAAAATTTCAGCCCCTACGGAACTGACGGTACCGCCGCCGCCGAACTCTGCCGGCAGCTCTTCGCTGGAAGCCCCGGACAGGAAGGCCTCCAGGGCCTTCTCCACGTCGTCTGCGGCTTCCTTTTCGCCAATATGTTCCAGAAGAAGGGCGCCCGTGAGGATTGCGGCCATGGGGTTGGCCTTCCCCGTGCCGGCAATGGCAGGCGCCGAGCCGTGGATGGGCTCAAACATGGATAGGCCGTCGCCGATGTCGGCGCCCGCGGCTACCCCCAGGCCCCCGGCCAGGCCCGCCAGCAGGTCGCTGATTATGTCGCCGAAGAGGTTGGGGGCTACCACCACGCCGTAGAGGTCAGGGGTCCGAACCAGGTGGTAGCACATGGCGTCGGCGTTGACTATGTCAAGCCCCGCGCCCTGTCTGGCCGCCTCGTCCCTTGCCACGTCCTCCCAAAAGCCGTAGATCTGGGGCAGGGCGTTTGACTTGGACGCCAGGGTGATTTTATCCTCCCCCCTGGCCCTGGCGGCCCTGCACCCGTAGGCTATAACCCTCCTGATTGCGGGCTCCGACGCCACCCCTACCTGGAAGACTCCCTCCGTCCCCCCCGAGAAGGAACCCTTAAGCCTGCCGTCAAGGGAGTAGAGCCCCCGCTTAGCCTCAAGGCTGAAATCGGCCTCGCCTTTTTCGGTCCTGCCGCCGATGCCCATATAGAAGTCCTCGGTGTTCTCCCTTACCACCAGGGTGTTCAGGCCCTTAGGCCCCGGGGCCACGGGCAGGGGAACGCGGGGGTAGCTCTTTGCGGGGCGCAGATTGACATACTGGTCGAAGTGAAACCGCAGGTGGAGCAGTATGCCTCGCTCCAGGATGCCCGGTTTTACCCTGGGGTCGCCCACGGCGCCCAGGAAGAGGGCGTCCATTTCTGCCATTTCGTCCACCGCCGAATCGGGCAGGATTTCGCCCGTCTTAAGGTAGTGGTCCGCCCCGAAGGGGTAGTCGGCCCAGGTTATGGAAAAACCGCGCTTTTCCGCCGCCCGTTCCAGGATTTTTGACGCCTCTCCGATCACTTCCGGGCCTATGCCGTCCCCGGGTATTCTGGCAATGCGGTAGTTAGCAGCGCTCATGCGCTCTTACCCCGCTCCGCAAGCTGCCGCCTGACGTAGGGCACGAGGCCGCCGCCGCCGATTAAGTCCTGGAGGAAGGGGGCGAAGGGGGCCACTTTGAAGACCTGCCCCTTTGTTTTGTTTTCAATCGTACCCGCCGCCGGGTCCACGGTTATTTCGTCCCCCGTTTCGATTGCCTCCGCTGCCTCGGGGCACTCGAAGATGGGCAGCCCCACGTTGATGGCGTTGCGGTAGAAGATCCTGGCAAAGGAGGCGGCTATGACGCAGCTGCACCCGGCCCCCTTAATGGCCAGGGGGGCGTGCTCCCGGGAGGAGCCGCAGCCGAAGTTTTCCCCCGCTACTATCATGTCCGCCGGGGAGATTTTTTTTACAAAGTCCTTGTCGATATCCACCATGCAGTGGGCCCCAAGGGTTTTTTCGTCGCTCGACACCAGGTAGCGGGCGGGGATTATAACGTCGGTGTCGATGTGGTCGCCGAACTTCCACGCTTTCCCTTTAAATACTTTCGACACGGTCATCAGTCCTCCAGTTTAGTGAAAAAATCTTCGGGCATGACGTCCCGGGGGTCGGTCAGCCTGCCGGTTACGGCGCTGGCCGCCGCGGTCATGGGGCTTGCAAGGATGAGCTCGCTGCCCGGGCTTCCCATGCGGCCCACGAAGTTGCGGTTGCTTGTGGAGACGCACCGCTCCCCGGCGGCCAGAATTCCCATGTGCCCTCCCAGGCAGGGCCCGCAGGTGGGGGTGCAGACCACTGCCCCGGCCTCGGTGAAGATCTTCAGGTATCCCTTGTCCATGGCGGCGTTGTACACTTCGTAGGAGGCGGGAATCACTATGCAGCGTACGCCTGCGGCCACCTTTTTGCCCTCCATGACCTTTGCCGCCGTTTCAATATCCCTTAGCCTGCCGTTGGTGCAGGCACCGATGAAGACCTGGTCGATGACGGGGGCGCCGCACTCCCTCACGGGTTTTACGTTGTCGGGGGAGTGGGGCATGGCCGCCACGGGGGTCATCTTTTCAAGGTCGAAGGTCTCTGTCTTAAAGTAGGACGCGCCCTTTTCAGGGTACAGGGGGGTGAACTCCCTGGCCGCCCGCTCCCCGGCGTAAGCCAGGACTTTTTCGTCGGGGACGAAGAGGCCCGTCTTGGCGCCCGCCTCCACTGCCATGTTGGCGATGGTAAACCGGTCGTCCATGGGAAGGCTCTCCACGGCCTCGCCGCCGAACTCCAGGGCCATGTACCTTGCCCCCTGGACGCCTATTCTGCCTATAAGGGAGAGGATCATGTCCTTGCCGGTGACCCACCCGGGGCGCTCTCCCGTGAAATTAACCCTTATGGTGGGAGGGACCTTCATCCACGTCTCCCCCAGGGCCCAGACCGCGGCAAGGTCAGTGCTGCCCACTCCGGTGGAGAGGGCCCCCAGGGCGCCCCCGGTGCAGGTGTGGCTGTCCGCGCCGGTGACAATGTCGCCGGGGAGGATGTAGCCCTTCTCCGGGAGGAAGGCGTGCTCGATGCCCACCCTTCCCACCTCCCAGTAGAGCATTCCCTGCTCCAGGGCGAACTCCCGGCCCGCCTTGGTCTGTTCCGCCGAGGCGATGTCCTTGTTCGGGGTAAAGTGATCGGGGAGAAAGGCGCACCTCTCCCTGTCAAATACCTTTTTCGCCCCCATCTCCCTGAAGGACTCTGCCGCGGGCGCCCCCGTAATGTCGTTGGCGAAGGCGAAATCCACCTTCACCCTGCAGATCTCCCCCTCCGCCGCAGCCTGGTTCGAGTGGGCCGCGATAATCTCCCTAACCAGCGTTCTTCCCATACAAACGCACTCCTTTCAGCGCCGCCATCCTGAAGAGGCGGTTTATTCCGTCGATATACGCCCTTATGCTTGCTTCAATAACGTCGGTGCTGGCGCCCCGTCCCGTAACCTGGATCCCGCCCATGCCAAGGACTACCCTGGCCTCGCCGATGGCGTCCGTGTCCTCGGTCACCGACCGGATGGAGTAGTCCTCCAGCTCCGGTTCAAATCCCACTATCCTGCTTATGGCCCTGTAGGCGGCGTCCACGGGCCCGTTGCCGGCGGCGGCGTCGGTGGCCTCCCTGCCGTCGTCGTCCAGGGTGATGGTGGCAGTGCCGTGGCCTTCGCCTACCTGGACCAGGAAGGTCCTTAGAGCAATTTTGCGGCTCTCCGCCGCCGCGAGAATTTCGCTGTTGATCATGGCCTCAAGGTCGTCG
The DNA here is from genome assembly GCA_012519165.1 of Synergistaceae bacterium. Classification (GTDB taxonomy): domain Bacteria; phylum Synergistota; class Synergistia; order Synergistales; family Aminobacteriaceae; genus Aminivibrio. The sequence goes on along the minus strand of JAAYQT010000380.1, from coordinate 1,650 downwards.
GAGGTAACAATCTCCTTCCGGTCGCAGAGGTCTTTGAAGATGGCCATGGCATCGGCCAGTTTTTCCTCCGGCAGGGAGAAGCCCATCTCTTCCACCCTCTGACGGAAGGCGTGCTTGCCCGAGTGCTTGCCCAGCACCAGTCTGCTGCCCCCTGCGCCCACGTCCTCGGGGTTCATTATCTCGTAGGTGGCCCTGTTGGAAAGCACCCCGTGCTGATGTATGCCCGCCTCGTGGGCAAAGGCGTTGGCTCCCACCACCGCCTTGTTGGGAGGGACGGGGAAGCCGGTCATCCTTGAGACAAGGGAGCTTACCCCCCAGAGCCTGGTTGTGTCAAGGCCCGTCTCGCAGCCGTAGCTGTCCTTTCTGGTCCTCAGGCTCATTACTACTTCCTCAAGGGAAGCGTTGCCGGCCCGTTCGCCAAGGCCGTTGACGGTGCACTCCACCTGCCTTGCCCCGGCCCGCACCGCCGCCAGGGAGTTGGCTGCCGCCATGCCCAGGTCGTCGTGGCAGTGGACGGACCAGGTAACATGGGGCCTGTTGGTAGCCTCGATAATTGCCTTGACGAAGGCATAGAACTCCTCAGGCACCGCGTAGCCCACCGTGTCCGGGATGTTCAGCGTCATGGCCCCGCAGTCGGCGGCAGTGCGGAATACTTCGGCCAGGAATGGCACGTCCGATCTGCTGGCGTCCTCGGCGGAAAACTCCACGTCGTCAATTAAAGACCGGGCATAGGTCACCGCCTCCCTGACTTCGTTTACCACCTGGTCGGGGGTCATTTTTAGCTTGTACTCCATGTGTATGGGGCTCGTGGCAATAAAGGTGTGAATCCTGCCCCTGGAGGCGCCCTTTACGGCCTCCGCCGCCGCTCTTATGTCCTCCCGCCTTGTCCGGGCGAGCCCCGCGATGACGGGTCCCTTCACTGCGTCCGCTACTTGTTTTACTGCATCGAAGTCCCCCGGGGACGCGGCGGGGAAGCCCGCCTCGATTACGTCCACCTTCATTTTGGCAAGCTGTCCCGCAATTCTCAGCTTCTCCTCCCGGTTAAGGTTGATCCCCGGCGCCTGTTCTCCGTCCCTCAGGGTGGTATCAAAAATTTTTACCCGGCCTGTCTCGTTCATGTTTCTCTCTCCCTTCGAGTCTCGTTTTAAAAAATAAAAAAAGGGCCGGAACCTCTTTTACTGAGGTTCCGGCCCTGGAATGCCCCTGCGCAGCCTACCGGGCTTCCGGCGTTCCTGGGGGGAACCGGCAACCGAGGAGGAGAAGGCTGATGAAATCGATGCAACTATTGTTTTGGGTAGTTGTATTGGTCATTGATTTGCTCCTCCTTTCGCCGCTGATCGGTAATTTCGGATCATTTTGGAGGAGAACGCCGTAAATGTCAATACCCTTTGTTAAGAACTAAATAGTCAGTCAAGTCGGAGCCTGCTTTCCCCGGGCGCCGTCCTTCAACGCCGGGGGATTTCAAACTCGCAGGGAACTCCGACCTGGCACTTTCCGCAGCCGTACCGGGGGGAAAATTTTACCCCCGTAAGGCGGACGTATTCGTTGCAGATAGCATGGTTCTTGCCTTTCTCAAGGGATATGGCGTTCACGGGGCAAAGCTCCGCGCACCTGCCGCACATGGAGCAGTTCCCGTAAATATTGTCCGGG
>JAAYQT010000038.1 GCA_012519165.1 Synergistaceae bacterium | reverse complement strand
TACCTCTCCTTTGCAGGCCCCCTGACCTTCGCCCGGAACGAGGGGCTCCGTAAACTCTTCCGCGACCTGCCCCCGGACAGAATTTTGCTGGAGACGGACTCGCCCTTCCTGGCCCCCGTCCCCCTGAGGGGGAAGAGGAACGAACCCGCCTTCGTGCGCTACGTCTACGAAAAAGCCGCCGAGGTAAGGGGCGTTCCCCTGGAGGACCTGGCCAGGGCTGTGTCCGCCAACGCCCATAGCCTCTTCGGCTGGGGGGACCCTTACGACGAGGGGGCGGGCAAGTGACCGAAGGCTTCTCCTTCAGAGTGGAGGCGGTATGCCCCGAGACGGGCGCAAGGGCGGGGACCCTGACCACCCCCAGGGGCGAGATTAAGACTCCCGTCTTTATGCCCGTGGGGACTCAAGCCACCGTAAAGGCCATGGCCCCCTTCGAACTGGAGGAGATGGGCGCGCAGATTGTACTCTCCAACACCTACCACCTCTACCTGCGCCCCGGCGGGGACGTAGTGGAGGAGGGGGGCGGCCTGCACTCCTTCATGGGCTGGAGGAAGCCCATCCTCACCGACAGCGGCGGCTTCCAGGTCTTCTCCCTGGCCTCCCTTAACAAAATAACCGACGAGGGGGTGGAGTGCCGCTCCCACCTGGACGGCTCCCTTCACTTTATGAACCCCGGCTGGTCCATGAAAGTGCAAAAAAAACTGGTGAGCGACATCGCCATGGCCTTCGACCAGTGCGCCCCCTACCCCTGCTCGCCTGAGGAGGCGGAACAGGCGGTCCGCCGCACCACCCTCTGGGCGGCGCAGTCCAAAGAGGCCCACAGGGCGGAGTGGCGCGGCGAAGGGCGGCAGGCCCTGTTCGGCATAGTACAGGGGTCCGTCTACCCCGACCTCAGGCGCCGGTCCGCCGGGGAGATCGTCTCCCTGGACTTCCCCGGCTACGCCGTGGGCGGCCTTTCAGTGGGGGAGCCCGCGGAGGAGATGTACCATATCCTGGACGGCCTGAAGGAGCTCCTGCCCTTCGAAAAACCCCGCTACCTTATGGGGGTGGGGAGGCCCGACAATCTTGCAGAGGCGACCGCCCGGGGGATAGACATGTTCGACTGCGTGCTTCCCACCAGGAACGGCCGCAACGGGACCCTTTTCACGCCCCGGGGCGCCATCAACATCAAGGCCAAAAAGTACGAGCGGGACTTCACCCCCGCGGAGGAGGGCTGCGACTGCTACGCCTGTAAAAACTTCACCAGGGCCTATCTTCGCCACCTCTACCGCTCCGGTGAGATACTGGCCTCCCGGCTGTGCAGCTGGCACAATCTGCGGTTCCTCATCCGCCTGTGCGAGGGGATGAGGGAGGCCATCCTGGAGGGACGCTTTCCGGAGTTCAGGCGGGCCTTCATGCTGGGGCTTGAAGGGGGCGAAGGGGAGTGAGGCTTTCGGGAGTAGTGGCAGTGGACCCGTGGAACCCGCAGGCTGACATCATCAGGGAGGCCGCCCGGCTTATAAGAAATGGAGGGCTGGTGGCCTTTCCCACAGAGACGGTCTACGGCCTCGGGGCCAACGGCCTGGACGGCAGGGCAACGGCCCGGATCTTCGCCGCCAAGGGAAGGCCCCTGGACAACCCTCTAATCCTTCACTTCTCCTCCCCCGAAGAGGTGTACCGGGTGGCGGAGGTCCCGAAAAGGGCGGCGGCGCTCATGGATCGTTTCTGGCCCGGCCCCCTCACCCTGGTCCTCCCCTCCATGGGTGTAGCGCCCCGCGAAGTTACGGCGGGTCTTTCCACGGTGGCGGTGCGGATGCCCTCCCACCCGGTGGCGCTGGCCCTGATTGCGGCAGGGGGCGTTCCCCTGGCGGCGCCCAGCGCAAACTCAAGCGGCAGGCCAAGCCCTACCGACGCCGCAGCGGTTGAGGAAGACCTTGGGGATGCAACAGACCTCATTCTGGACGGCGGCCCCGCTTCGGTAGGAGTAGAGTCCACGGTGCTGGACGTTACGGGCGGCGACCTTGTTCTGCTTCGTCCCGGGGGGCGCCCCGTGGAGGAGATCGAGGACTTCACAGGTCTCAAAGTGGTTCTGGAGGGGGGCGAAGCGAGGCGTTCACCGGGAACGAGGCACCGCCACTACGCCCCTTCAGTCCCCCTGCTGCTCCACGACGAAAAGGACGCCAGGGAGAGGGCTATTGCCGCCGGGGGCAGGGTGGCCTGGCTCGGCATGGAGGGGCCTGAAATCCTCTTTGCACCGGGGGAGGCCGACCCGGAACTCAGCCTGGT
>JAAYQT010000379.1 GCA_012519165.1 Synergistaceae bacterium | reverse complement strand
GGCGCTCCCTGACGAACTGGAGGAGGAGCTTCGGTCGGCAATTCTTTCGGTGGCGGGGGTACGCTCCTTCCACAAGCTGAAAACCCGGCGCATCGGACGATCCATCGCCGTCGACGTACATATACAGATGGACGGTACTCTTTCACTGGGCGAAGCCCACGATATTTCGAAGCGGGTGGAAGAAGCCGTCTGGCGGCAGTTCGGGCGGGACTCCCACGTCTCCCTGCACATGGAGCCCGTCAGGCCGGCCCGTATTTAGCGGCAGAAATTTAAAATTATTTCCTAATAAAGGAGCGTTTGATTTGACGGATACAACCCCCTCCAAAGCTTCCAATTTTATTGAACAGATCATCATGGACGATCTGACAAGCGGCCGGGTCGAAAAAATACGCACCCGATTTCCGCCGGAACCCAACGGGTATCTTCACATCGGTCACGCAAAATCCATATGCCTTAACTTCGGCCTTGCCGAGCAGTTCGGCGGAACCTGCAACCTTCGCTTTGACGACACCAACCCGGAAAAAGAAGAGGAAGAGTATGTGAACTCCATCATGGAGGACGTAAGCTGGCTCGGGTTTAAATGGGACAGGCTCTGCTACGCATCGGACTACTTTCAGCAGTTTTACGAGTGGGCCCTTGAGCTGATACGGGACGGAAAGGCCTACGTGGACCATCAGTCCGCCGACGAGATAAGGGAGACCAGGGGAACCCTCACCAGGCCCGGAAAAAACTCCCCCTACAGGGAAAGGACCGTTGAGGAGAACCTCTCGCTGTTTGAAAGCATGAAGAGGGGGGAGATTGAAGAGGGAGCCTGCGTGCTGCGGGCGAAGATTGATATGGCCAACCCGAATTTGAACATGAGGGATCCCGTGCTGTACAGGATAATGCACAGGGACCACCTCCGCACCGGCGGAGAGTGGTGCATCTACCCCATGTACGACTTTGCCCACGGCTACGAGGACGCCATCGAGGGCGTCACCCATTCAATCTGCACCCTGGAATTTGAGGACCACAGGCCTCTTTACGACTGGCTCATAGACAACGTATCGGTTCCCTCCAGGCCCCGGCAGTACGAATTTGCCCGCCTTAACCTCACCTATACTGTTATGAGCAAGCGCCTTCTTCTGATTCTGGTAAACGAGGGGCTGGTCTCGGGCTGGAACGACCCCCGGATGCCGACTATCAGCGGCATCAGGAGGAGGGGCTATACGCCTTCCGCAATCCGGGCATTTTGCCGCGAGATCGGCGTGGCCAAGGCCAACAGTATGGTGGATATTGAGTTCCTTCACCACGTAATACGCGAAGAGCTGAACTCGGACGCCAAGCGGGTGATGGCGGTGCTCGAACCCTTAAAGGTGGTTATAGAAAACTACCCCGAGGGCAAGACGGAGATGATCGAGGCGGAGAACAACCCCGAGCGGCCCGAAGACGGAACAAGGCAGCTGCCCTTCTCCAGGGAGCTGTACATCGAAAGGGAAGACTTCATGGAAGAGCCGCCTAAAAAATTCTTCAGGCTCTCTCCGGGAAAGGAAGTGCGCCTGAAGCACGCCTACCTGATCACTTGCACAGAGGTAATAAAAAACGAAGAGGGGGAAGTAGTCGAACTCCGGTGCGTCTACGACCCCGAAAGCAGGGGAGGGGAGGCCCCCGACGGGCGGAGGGTCAAGGGGACCCTCCACTGGGTCTCTGCGGCTCACGGCGAGAGGGCGGAGGTCCGCCTCTACGACCATCTCTTCACCAGGAGGGATATGTCAGACCTTGAAGAGGGTAAGACCTTCCGGGACTACATAAACCCTGACTCCCTCCGGACGCTGAAGAACTGCATTTTGGAGCCGGGACTGGGGGCCGCGTCGCCCCGCGAGCGGTTCCAGTTTTTACGCCAGGGATACTTCTGCGCGGACAGGGACTCTACCCCGGACCGTCCGGTTTTCAACAGGACGGTGGCGTTAAAAGATTCCTGGGCTAAGACGGTGCAAAAAGACCAGACCAACTGACTGTAAAAGGAGGGGCCGCCCCTCCTTTTTTTACGGCCCCTGAGGCGTTAATAGGGAAAAACGCCGAGAGGGGGCGGGAGGATAAGTGTTAGAATAAGTGATGACTTTGGGAGGAGGTTGGCCGGATATGGCTGATTTTGATGAAAATACAAGAAAATGCGCCGTGTGCGGCGAAGAGGTGGGCGAGAGATTCAGGTTCTGCCCCGCCTGCGGGGCGCAAGTGGCGGAACGGCCCCTTCGGCAGTCTCCGCCCCTTCGCGAAGAAAGGGACGAGGAGGAGCCTTACCCGTCCATAACCGTGCCGGAGCGCCCGCGCGTCTCAAGGGAACCTCGCCGGCCGGTGCAAATCCGCACCAATGCCGACAGCGCCGAGATAAGGTTCAGAGAGTTCAGCGCAGTGGCCCGCAAGCGGCGCAGGCACGACGACCGGAAGAGCGTAATCCCGCTTATATTAACCCTTCTCGTCTTTCTTGCATCCATAGGCGGGGGAGTCTTCTGGTTCTTCCGCCAGGCAGAGGAGCTTCCCTGGGACAGCGAAGTAGTAGAAAGGCCTACAGTGAAAAAGGTCGAACAAACTGCGGAGCTAAAACCGGAAAACCCCGGCTTTGACCTTGTACCCGCCGTTGATACGGCCAGACCTGCCGCCCCCTCCGCAGGGGAACATAAGCAGGAGGAAAAACCGGGACCCGAAAAGGCCGTTCACGCAGCGGCCCCTGCCGAAAAGCCGGCCGCGGGGGTACCGCCGGTAACAGGACCGGCCAGGGGCGTGGTTATAGGTTCCGGCGTAAACCTGAGAGGCTCTTCCACTATAGAAAGCCCCGTGGTGGGAAAAGTGTCGGCAGGCAACAAGGTGGAAGTGCTCGAATCCCGCATCCCCGACGACGGCGCCGAGGCCGTAACCCTTGCCGACGGGGAGCTTACGGCCCCGGACGGGAAAAAAATAAAAGTAGCCCGGGGCAGGGGGCTAACCCTTGCCGGCAAACCGGACCCATCCGGACTGGTTCCTGTAACCCTTCCCGGGGATAAAAGCAAGACGGTGTATACGATTCCCCTTAAATCCCTTAGCGACCCCAAGGCCTGGCCCTGGTACAGGATTAAGCTGCAGGGAGGCTCCGAAGGGTGGATTTTCGGTAAATTCCTTACAGTCCTGGCCCCCGGTAATACAGGGCTGTCGCCCCTCTTCCTTGATAACGCCCTTGCCTCCTTCGGCACGTCCG
>JAAYQT010000378.1 GCA_012519165.1 Synergistaceae bacterium | reverse complement strand
TTTTCGTCTTCGTCGGGCGACACGGAAGGCGTCAAAACGTCTTTCAGCCCCTCGCCGGCAAGGATTGGCCCGGCGTTCGGCTCCGCTTCGTCTGTTTCGTCTTCAGCGGCTCGCGCAATAGTCTTAAGGAGAATCAGCAGGTTTCCCGGCGTACCGGTTACGGCCGGAGATTCCGTCTCAGCAGCTTCGGAAGGCGCGCCGCCCTCCCCGCCTGCCGATTGGAGAAAGGCGGCAAAGGGGTCTTTTTTTTCAGTTTTTGCGTTGGATCGGGTTTTTTCCGCAAACAGCTCCCGGCCGACGGGCGCTTCCCAGGCGTCAATAAAGGGCGAAATCATAAGGCTGTACCTCCAAGAAATTTAGCGCGACCCGAGGGCCGCCAGCCGTTCCGTCAGCCTTGCCGCCTGGGCCGCCTCCATGCGGCCCAGGATGGATGCTCTTGCGTCCTGGGGCATTCTCTCAAGAAGCTTTACCGCCAGGCTCTCCCTCAGCTGCTCCATTATGAGGGCCGCCCTCCTGGGCGATATATCCTGGTAGGTCTTCATGAGCATGTCCAGGTATTCTTTCTCCTCCTCCGGGTCCTCCGGAGGTTTTTCTGCCGCGAGGGCCTGTTCCGCCTCGGTTTTTTGAACTGCGGCGGTTCTTTTGTCCAGGTTTGTGGACAGTATCTGCAGGCCCGCCTCTCTCTGCTCCAGCTCTCTTTCCCATTCGTTAAGCCTGTCGTTCCAGCGCTGAAGCTCAAGCCTCCGCCGCTGCTCGGCAGTGAGGGAGTACTCCTCCGGAATTCCCACCGCCGCAGCAATTCTCTTGCCCACCCAGGGGATGCGGGGGACCGCCTCGTACATGAGGGGTCTGGCGTCCCACCTGCCCGCCGTGTGAAGGCCTGCGGCAACGCCTATGCCCAGAAGAAGGGACAAAAAGAGGAGAGTTCCTTTGCGGCCCTTTTTTTTCCCTTTTTTCTGCGCCGGCCGCGGGGAACTCCCCTCGTCATAAGTTTCCTGAAGGCGTTCTGAATCGCCGGGCATCAGTCATCGCTCCCTGAGTTTCTACTGTACATGGAGAGTACGTTTTTCACGTAGTTCTGCGTCTCGGGGAACGGGGGTATGCCCCCGCAGGCGTCCACCCTCCCCGGGCCCGCATTATAGGCCGCAAGGGTTTTTGTAAGGTCGCCTTTGTATTTATCGGACAGTTGGGAGAGGTATTTAATCCCCCCCTCAAGGTTCTGCACCGGGTCGAAGGGGTCGTCCACACCAAGCATCTTAGCCGTGCCGGGCATAAGCTGCATCAGCCCCATGGCGCCCTTATGGGAAACGGCCGTTGTTTTGCCACCGGACTCCATCTTTATAACGGCCCTGACGAGGGCTTCCTCCACGCCGTACTTATCCGCCAGGGAGGAAATTTGGCCTTCCCAGTCTCCTCCGGAAGAGGACTGGGCTTTTTTTGCGGCCTGCGGTTTATCGGGTACAAGGCCGGGAACGGAGGGTTTGGCTTTTCTTAATTTTTTTTCGCTGTCGTCCAGAACGTCCACGAACCGGCTTTTTTCCCTTTCCGGGGCGTTTTCGTTCCGCTCGGGATGGATTCTTCGCTCAAGCTCCTCCATACGGCCCATCACTCTGGCCACGCCTGAAAGATTTGGCCTCATGTTCATGACCTCCCCGCGCTCTTGTGGCGAATGCCCGCAATATCATCAAGCTCCGACTGTTCCAGTTTTTTTTCTTCTTCCTGAAGGTTTTCCACCATGAAGGAGATGTAGTTTTCCATCACCTTTACTTCCCGGTGTTTCTCAAGCAGGCGGGCTTCGCAATTTTCAATTGACTTCCTGACCCCCGAGAGGGCGTCCCCCTCCCGGCAGATCCGGTCGTCTATAAAGTCTATGGCTTTTCTTCGCATCCGCAGGTCCTGGACGGTTAGACTCTCCTCCCCCTGTTCCCCGAAGGAGTCCAGGGCCCGGTTTCTCTTTACGCCCAGGTTTTCGATGACGTCCATAATCCGCTCCTCTTCCCTTCTTTCAATGGAGAGGAGGATCTGTTCGTCGTCCCGCACTTTAACCCTTGTCTTCAAAATACGCTCAAACCTGTTGATTTTAGCGTTCATGCCGTCCTCCGCCAAAGATTACCATAGTTATTAATCGGCCCCGGTGCCCCTTTTCTTGAAACGGTTCAGGGCATGAGGGATACCAGCCGGTCCTTCATTTCGTCAAAGGGAACCTTTTCGCTCACCGACTGACGCATAAATGACCGTACCGACGGGAGATTTTCTATTGCCCAGTCCACCTTGGCGTCGGCGCCGCTTTTGTAAGCGCCGATGTTTATCAGGTCCTCCGCCTCGCCGTAAACGGCCAGCAGCTCTCTGGCCTTACCGGCCGCCTCCAGGTGCCCCTCGTCCACAATGGAGGGCATTACCCGGCTGACGCTATCCAGTACGTCCACCGCAGGGTAGAAGTTTCTGGCGGCAATCTTCCTGGAAAGGACCACGTGGCCGTCAAGGACTCCCCGGACGGTATCCGCCACCGGCTCGTTCATGTCGTCGCCCTCCACCAACACGGTGTAGACTCCGGTAATGCTGCCCTTTTCCCCCGAACCGGCCCGCTCCAGAAGGCGGGGGAGCATTTCGAAAACCGACGGGGTATATCCCCTGGTGGTGGGAGGCTCCCCGATGGCAAGCCCCACCTCCCGCTGAGCCCTGGCCACCCTGGTGACCGAGTCCATCATCAGGAGGACGTTTTTCCCCTTGTCCCGGAAGTATTCAGCGATGGCCGTAGCGGTAAGGGCGGCTTTAAGGCGAACCAGGGGAGGCTGGTCCGACGTGGCGATGACCAGTACGGAGCGGCGGCGGCCTTCGGGCCCAAGGTCCCTGTCAAGGAACTCCCGGACCTCCCGCCCCCGCTCCCCCACCAGGGCTATGACGTTTACGTCCGCTTCGGTGAACCGGGCCATCATCCCCAGCAGAGTGCTCTTGCCCACTCCGGAGCCGGCGAAGATGCCGATTCTTTGCCCAGTGCCCAGGGTGAGAAGGCCGTCTATCACTTTAACCCCCACCGAGAGGGGGGAGGTTATCATTTTTCGTCTTAAGGGGTGAGGGGGTTCTGCATAGAGGGGGTAGATTGCCGACGCCGCCACGGGGCCCAGGTCGTCCATAGGTTCTCCCAGGCCGTCGAGCACCCTGCCCAGAAGGGAATCCCCCACCCGGACGCCCAGGGGGCGCTCCATGGAGAGGACGTCGCACCCCGGTCCTATGTCCTTAAGGTCTCCCAGGGGCATTAGAAGTACCCGGTCCCCCCTGAAACCTACAACTTCCGCAGAGAGGGAGGTGCGGCCGCTGTTTCTGTACCTTATGGAGCAGAGGTCGCCCACCCTTACCTCAGGCCCTTTCGATTCCGCCACCAGGCCCACTACCTGGACGACTTTGCCGTTTATTCTGGTAAGCTGAACTCCGGGGAGCCTCTGCTCAAGAATGGAAAGGAGGTCTGGTTCACAGTTCGCCGTCATCCTCCGCCCCTCCCTCCAGGAAAAGCTGTTCTATCTCGCCCGCAATCTGCTCCAGCTGGGTTCGCCACCGGGCGTCGTAAATTCCCATGTTGGTCTCTACAATACAGCTTCCGGCGTCCACGTTGGGGTCGGGGGTAAACTCAAGATGGCGCACGCCCCTGAGGAGGTCGCCGTACTCGTCCCTGCGGTTTTTTACCGACTCCGCGTCCGAAGGGTTCATGTAGACGAGAAGCCTTTCTTTATCGTTTATGCGCTCAAGCGTCCCCCGAAGCACCCTTAAGGCGGTTTCGGGGTCCAGGGCGGCTTCTTTAAAAAGCATCCGGGACAGTAGGTGTTCCCACATGCGTATCAGCTTGGGGGACTGAAGGGCGACGAGGTCGTCCATCTTTTTGTCCAGGGCGACCTTTACCGATTCCAGCAACTCCACGGCGGAGCGGATGGCGTCTGCGGCCTCCCTGGAGGCTTCTTTCCTGGCGTCGTCCAGGCCCTGGTCGTGGCCGGCCTTCCGGCCCTCTTCAAAGCCCTCCCCTGCGGCCTTCTTTCTGGCCGCCGCCGATGCGGCCTCCATCTCGGATACCAGTTTTTTTCGCTCTTCCTCAACCCGCGTCTTTTCTGCGGCCAGCTCTTTTTCGAGGGCTCCCGAACGGGATGTCAGCTCCCGGTTTTCAGCCTCCGTCTCCTCAAGCCTGGATTTAAGCAGGGAGAGCTCCTCCGTAAGCTGGGTCATAAGGTCGTCCTGCCGCGCCCGGGGGTTTTCCCTGGGAGGTTCTCCCTCAGGGGGCGTTTCAGGGGGAAGGGCGCTCCCAATCCTTACGGCCTCGGGGAGCAGGCGAACCGCCCTGAGTACGTTAGGACGGGGGAGCTTAGACAACCAGCTCTTCCTCTCCGCCCCTGGAGATTATAATCTCTCCCAGGTCCTCCAGAGCCCTTACGACGTTTACCACCTTCTGCTGGGCCTCTTCCACGTCCTTTACCCTGACGGGGCCCATGTAGTCCATATCTTCCTTGAGCATCTCCGACGCCCTCTTGGACATGTTCCTGAAGAACTTGCCCCGGAGCTCCTCCGTGGCGCCCTTGAGGGCAAGGGAGAGCTCCTTCATCTCCACTTCGCGGAGTACCCTCTGGAGCGACCGGTCGTCCATCTTGCTTATGTCCTCGAAGACGAAGAGCCTGCGCTTGATCTCCTCGGCCAGCTCCGGGTCGTTCTCCTCCAGGTGCTCCATGATGTTGCGCTCCGTACCCCGGTCGGCGTTGTTTATTATGTCCACGATGGCGTCGATGCCGCCGGCAAGGGTAAAGTCCTGTCCCATGACCGTGCTCAGCTTTCTCTCCAGCACCCTTTCCACCTCCCGAAGGACTTCCGGAGTAATGCGGTCCATCCGGGCTATCCTCTTGGCCACCTCCGCCTGCATGGCGCCGGGAAGGCCGCCGATGATAGAGGCCGCCTGCTGGGGCTCCAGGTAGGACATGATGAGGGCCACCGTCTGGGGGTGTTCTCCCTGGATAAAGCCCAGTATTTGCTGGGCGTCGGTGTGGCGCATAAAGTCGAAGGGCCGCACCTGCAGGCTTGCCGTGATCCTGGTAAGCAGGCTCTGAGCCCGCTCCGGCCCCAGAGCCCGTTCGAGAATATCCCTGGCGTAGTCCACTCCGCCCCTTGCCAGGTACTCCCTGGCAAGAAGGGTCTCCTGGGCGTCCTTGAGGACTTCCAGCCTCTGTTCTGGGGTGACCTTCCGCAGGTTGGCAATCTCCAGCGTAACTATCTCTATCGTGGCGTCGTCGAGCCTCTTGTACACCTCGGCTGCCACTT